>JBGSUF010000285.1:0-9819 GCA_041736285.1 Hyphomonadaceae bacterium
AGCATCGCCCGCCCGGCCCGGCGATGGCTCGCCAGCGGCCGCCCGAACCGGTCGACAATGTCGCCCCGGCGCGGTGGTTCCAGGTCGAGCCTGATGCTGTTCTCGTCGGCAATCTGCGCAAATTCGCTGCCCTGAAGCACCTGAAGCTGGAACAGCCGGGCCATCAGGCCGAGCCACAACGCGCCGCCGACACCTGCTGTCAGCAGGGCCCGCCGCGAAAAGACCGTTGTTGCCGTGCCGTCAGTGCCCGCCATGGGTCAGCGCCTCTTGAAGATGTGCTGGTCGTCCTGCGGGAGGTTGAACACAGGAAAGACCAGCAGAAAAAGCAGTATCGTCACCCCGAGATCGCCCATCACCGGCAGAAGGCGCGGGCTGGCTTCGTTGATCGTCATCGCCAGGAACACCGTGACCCCATAGCCTGCGAGGATGGCGATCATTGCGTGCAGCAGGCCACGCGCGTCCGTCCCGTCGCGCTCGTTGCGCCCCGAAAGCCACGCCGAAACACCCAGCGCCGACAGGTTCACGAGGACAAACGCCCCGAGCGGCGCATTGAGGAGAATATCCTGAACGAGGCCAAACACCATCAGCAATGCCACCTTGCGGATCGCCAGACCCGAAAGCCCCCATCCCGCCGCCGCCCAGAGCGCCACGTTCGGCCACGGAATGGCCGGACCGGCCAGCACCGGCTGGGTCTGCTGCAACATTCCGGCGATGATCACCAGCAATGTTCCGAGCAACAGCTTGAACCAGCCGCGGGACATGATGCCGCCACCTGCGCGCCGCGATCGCCGCGTGCCGGTCTGGCGAGAAATGCTTGTGCGCGGCGTCGCCATCACCTTGCCCCTCCGCTCTCGACCGGAGCCGGAGCCGGACTGCCAATGGCCGCCTCGCCGCTGGCTTGCAGCCCGGTCTCGTCGCCGGTCTCGGCCGGATCGGGTTCGATGACCGGATCATCTTCCGGGCGCGGGATGATGGCCGGCGGGATCAGCCGCACATAATCCGGGCTGCCCTGGCGCATCGCCAGCGAGACCCGCCAGTTGCGCCCGTTCTGATAGGCCCGGCCGACCAGCAGTCCCTGCGGAAACAGGCCACCCTCACCCGATGTCAGGATCCGCTCGCCAACGCGAAACCCGTCCGATTCCGGCAGATCAGACAATTCACCGTCGCCGCTGCGGTCTCCATACATGATGGCCCGCGCGCCGCTCACCTCGCCCACCACGGGGACGCGGCTGTTGTAATCGGTCACCAGCAGGATGCGGGACGAGCGCCGCCCCCGGTCGACCACGCGGCCCACAAGGCCGCTCTCGTTCAGCGCCACCGCGCCATCGGAGACGCCCTGATCCTGCCCGGCATTCGCGAGGCGGGTCTGGGCGAACGGTCCGTCAATCTCCGCGACGACGCGGGCCGTCACGCCCTTTTCCGGCGGCTCGCCCATCACGGCGAGCAATTCCTCATACGCTTCCATCCGGTAAGCCATGGTCAGCGCCGCCTGACGCCAGCGCGACAATTCCTGAACCTGCCGCTCAAGCTCGGCGATGCGAGCATCTTTTTCGCCCTGCCGGGTCAGCCGCGTCCACATGGTCGGCCCACCGCGCGAGGACAGCATGTCCGCCGCCGCCAGCCGGAAGCCGGACAGGCCATCGCGCACCGGCTGGGCCGACTGCGACATCACGAACGCACCCGATGCCAGCAGGGAGATCGCGAAGACCATCCGCTGCAGGGTTGCCTCGACGCCTGATTTGCCTGCCCGACTGGCCATGGCGTTAACTGCCTGTTCCTCTTGCGGATCGGTCCCGATCCGCCGGCTTGCCGTTCCTCGCCCAGATGCCGACTCGATCTACCCGGTTCACAACAGGTATGCCCGACTCGCTCCTGCTCTGTTTATCAGACTTCGGGGGAAAGGACGTTCTTCATCTTCGCGAAATTATCCAGAACCTTGCCGCAGCCGCGCGCCACGCAGGTGAGCGGCTCTTCGGCGATCATCACCGGCAAGCGTGCCTTTTCGCGGATCTCGACGTCCAGATTTCGCAGCAAGGCGCCGCCCCCGGTCAGCACAATGCCGCGATCGACGATATCCGCCGCAAGTTCCGGCGGCAGGGTTTCCAGCGCCAGTTTCACCGCGTCGATGATCTCGCGCACCGGATCAGCCAGCGCGTCGGCCACCATGGCTTCCGTCACAGTGACTTCGGTCGGCACGCCGTCCGTCGTCCCGCGGCCACGAACGGTGTATTCCATGCCCTTGCCGGAGGCGGGCCTGCGGGCCGTGCCGATTTCCTTCTTGATCCGTTCAGCCGACATGTCGCCAATCAGGATGCGCTGTTCGTTGCGCAGATAGTTGACGATGGCCTCGTCCATCTTGTCGCCGCCGACACGGATGGAGCGGGCATAGACCGCGCCGCCGAGGGAGAGAACGGCGACCTCTGTCGTGCCACCGCCAATGTCGACGACCATCGAGCCGGACGGTTCGTCAATCGGAAGGTTGGCCCCGATGGCCGCGGCCATCGGTTCTTCGATCAGGTGAACTTCGCGCGCACCGGCTTGCAGTGCGGACTGGTGGATGGCCCGGCGCTCCACGCTCGTCGCCGAAGACGGTACGCAGATGATGATCTGCGGCGCGATGAAGGCGCGGCGATTGTGAACCTTGCGGATGAAGTGCTTGATCATCTCCTCGGCGACGTCGAAGTCGGCGATGACCCCGTCTCGCATGGGGCGAATGGCCTCCATCGTGCCCGGCGTCTTGCCGAGCATTTCTTTCGCCTGCTGACCGACGGCATAGACGATCTTTCGATTGCCCTGCGTCATGTAGGCGACGACCGAGGGCTCGTTCAGGACGATGCCCCGGCCCTTGACATAGACCAGCGTGTTGGCTGTTCCGAGGTCGATGGCCATGTCCGTTGACAGAAGGCCGAGGAGACTACCGATCATACTCTTTACCGCGCCTGTTTTGCGTTGCCATGCGCGCTGGCTGAAGCGCGCCTGTAACGGCGATTACCCTGTGCCCAACCCTTATCTGCTTTTGCCGTTTCCAGAACCTTAACGCAAGAGTCGCCTTGCAGTGCGAAAACATTAAGGAACGTATCGTTCCGTTTGTGCCGGGATGGCCTGTCGTCTCAAGACCCTCTGGTCGCCGCCGCACATGAGCGCGTGTTTACACCTTGCGACTGAAGTGAACAGATCGTGCCGTCTTTGTTTACGATGCAGGACACAATCTCCGCGCATCCCGACATCGGGCCAGAAACGGCCCCCGTGCAGGCCTCAATGCGAGCCCCGCCAATGGCGGATTCAGGCCGCCGTCGTCATCCGCTTCCTGGCGCGTGACTCCAGCCGGTTGAGCGCATGGATATACGCACGTGCGCTCGCAACCAGCGTGTCGGGGTCGGAGGCACGCGCCGCCGCGATGATCCCGTCCAGCAACAGCCGCACGCTGACCTCAGCCTGCGCATCTGTCCCGCCGGTCACGGCGTGCACGATGAAATGGTCCAGACGTTCCCCACGCTGCGTCACCGAGCGGATGGCGTTGAAGACGGCGTCGACCGGACCGTTCCCGCGCGCATGGCCGTGACGGATTTCGCCATCCACTTCCATGTCGATTTCGGCCGACTGCGGACCTTGCGTTCCGGCAAATACCCGGAGCGTCACGAGCTTCAGCCGCTCGCTTTCATTGGCCATCTGTTCGTCGACCAGCGCCACAATGTCCTCATCGAACACATGCTTCTTGGCATCCGCCAGCGCCTTGAACCGCTTGAACGCATCGTTCAGCGCGTTGTCGCCGAGGTGATAGCCGAGGCTCGCAAGCTTGTCCTTGAAGGCGTGGCGCCCGGAATGCTTTCCCATCACCAGAGACGTTGCCGCAACGCCGACATCCTCCGGCCTCATGATCTCATAGGTCTCGGCATTCTTCAGCATGCCATCCTGATGGATGCCGCTTTCGTGCGCGAAGGCGTTCTTGCCGACAATCGCCTTGTTGTACTGCACCGGAAAGCCCGTGATCTGGCTGACCAGCCGCGAGGCCCGCGAAAGCCGCGTCGCGTCGATCCCGGTCGGATAGGGCATCGCGTCGGCGCGAACGCGCAGTGCCATCACCACTTCTTCCAGCGCTGCATTGCCCGCCCGCTCGCCGAGGCCATTGATGGCGCACTCGACCTGTCGCGCGCCGTTGGCCACCGCAGCGAGCGAGTTGGCGACCGCCAGACCGAGGTCATTGTGGCAATGCGCCGACCAGACCACCCTGTCAGCGTCCGCGACGGTTTCCCGCAGGCGGCGGAACAGCGCGCCATATTCATCCGGGAAACTGTAGCCAACCGTGTCCGGGATGTTGATCGTGCCCGCACCCGCGCGGATCGCAATGTCGATGGCGCGACACAGGAAATCGAAATCCGAGCGCGTGGCATCCTCGGCGCTCCATTCAACATCATCCACGAGGCCGCGCGCCTGCGTCACCGAGCGCTCGATCGCGGCGAGCACATCATCCGGCGACATTTTCAGCTTGTGCTTCATGTGCACGGGGCTGGTGGAGATGAAGGTGTGTATCCTTGGTCGCGGCGCGGTGCGGACGGCCGCCGCGCAGCGGGCAATATCACCTTCAGTGGCCCGGGCGAGCCCGCAAATGATCGTCTCCGGGCGCGCCCGGCGTGCGATCTGCGACACGCAATCGAAATCACCTTCCGAGGCCGCCGGAAATCCGGCCTCGATCACGTCGACGCCCATGTCCATCAGCAAGTCGGCAAGTTCCAGCTTCTCGCCCGGCGTCATCGACGCTCCGGGGCTCTGCTCGCCGTCGCGCATGGTGGTGTCGAAGATTCTTACGTGCGCGTCGGTCGGCACGGCGGTCTGGCTGGCATCAGGCATGTCGGAACTCTCGGAAAGGTGTGGCTGCACGCGGTCGCCGGTCAACAGGCCGGGCCGCTTGGCGTTGCAGGGCGCTGACTGCGAAAAACTCCCCTGACCCGTTCTGAGCTGTCACGACATGCCCCTTATGCCGTGCCCCGGATCAGGGGCCGGTAAGGCTCAGAGCGGCAAAGCAGCCGCCCGTCTCAGCGCCAACGAGGCGCCTGCGGGAATCGATCAAAAAGGGCAATGTCTTGCGCATAACGAGACAATCAGCGCACCCCGCGCATGTGTCAACGCCGAAATTCCGATCAAATGGAAGATTCGTCCCCCTGCGGCGCTGCGCTCTCGCTTTCGGCTCTGGCCCGCTGCGCCCGCAGTCTCACCCGTGACGCCAGCATCAGGCCGATCCACCCGACCGCCGCCACCACAGCGGTTGCGACCGCAATCCATGTCGAGCCGCCGAGCATGGCCATCACCGACTGGCCTGCAAACGCGACCAGCGCCGTCTTCGGAATGATACCGAGCGCCATCCCGGCCAGAAAGTGGCTGAACCGCGCCGTGCTGACGCCAAAGCCCATATTGACCACGATGAAGGGCGCGGTCGGCACATTGCGGACAATCGCGCTGGCCAGGAAGGCGTTGCGCCCGATAAAGCCCGCCATCCGGTTGGCCGTCTCGCCCGCATAACGCCGGAACGTCTCTTCCCCGGCGGCGCGTCCGAGCCAGAACGTCATCACACCGGAGACCATGGTGGCGATCCACGAGTACAGGAAACCGTTCCACGGGCCGAAGGCGACGACGGCTGCGGCGATAAGGCCGAACTGGGGCGCGCCGATAAAGGCGGACAGGCAGAACACGAGGATCAGCGCCGGCAAACCCCATGGCGATGAACGCAGCCCTTCAAGCCAGTGCTCGAAATCCTCGAACGTTCCAAGCGCGCCCGTCTTGCCCAGAACGAGTACCACGATCACACAAGCAAACAGTCCGCAGGTGACGCCGATGGCGCGCCACGCGGTCTTGTCCATCCGGCTGAGAAAGCTGACGAGACTTTTCATCTGCCGGTCATAGCGCGTCTTGCGGCCCTTGCGTCAAGTGCCGCTTGCTGCCAGTTCCGCCTCGGTCCACTCCCAGAGGCGCCGTGCAGCCGGCGCATCAACAGCGTGTGGACGTACATGTTCGCCGCGATGGCTCGTCGGCGTGCCCACCGCAGCAATGTCGCAGTTTTCGAGATATTGCCCGCCACGTCCGTCAAGCATCGGGCTGGTGGCCGCCCAGACGCTGGTGGCCGCGCCCTGTTCGGGCGTCTTGAAGAACGGCTTTGCGGACTCTGCAATGTCACCGTCCGGCGTGATCCAGCCCATCGCCACCATCTCCTCTTTCTCAAGATGGCGCTGCAGCGGCGTCAGAATGCCGCCGGGATGAACCGAAAACGCCGTCACCCCATGCGGCGCTTCCTGGCGCTGCAGTTCGAGCGCGAACAGCGCATTGGCCGTCTTCGACTGCGCATAGGCGTCCCACTTGTCATAGCCGCCCTGGCGAAAGTGCGGATCTTCCCAGCGTATCCCGCCGCGAATGTGCGCCGTCGAGGACAGGGCGACCACGCGCCCGCCCGCCTCGCGCAAGGCCGGCAGCAACACACGTGTCAGGGCGAAATGCCCGAAATGGTTCGTCGCCAGCTGTGCCTCCCAGCCCGGCCCGACGCGCGTTTCAGGACAGGCCATGATGCCGGCATTGTTGATCAGAATGTCGAGCCGGTCATGCGTGCGCAGAAATTCCGCCGCGAACGCCTCGACCGTGTTGATGTCCTGCAAGTCCATCGGCGCGACCGACACCTTCGGGCCAAACGTGGAGAGCGCCTCGCGTGCCCGCTCCACGCTGCGCGCCGGAACGATCACCTCTGCCCCCGCCGCCAGCAGCGCGCGCACCGTCTCAAGTCCGATGCCGGAATGGCCGCCGGTGACGACCGCCTGCTTGCCGGAAAGGTCAATGCCCGCAACCGCCTCAAGCGCCGTCGTGCGCGCGCCAAACCCCGATCGCAACGGCTCCTGTCCATTGATGGCCATGTCTGTTTTCCCCCGTTTGTCGTTTGTTGAAATGAGACGCGTCAGTAATTCAAATGAGACTGGCACGCGGTCACGCAATTGGCTACCGCTTGGCGATGATGCCTGCGCAGAGCCAGACCGGCTCATCTCTCTTGCCGATGTTCATGTGCGCGCTCGCCATCCTCGGCGGGGCCTGCGTTGACGCGCTCGTGAAGGCGATCGGCCCGCAGACGGGGCTGCTCTCGCTCCTCGCATGGCGTTTCCTGTTCGGCGCCGTGCTGAGCGGAGCGATCTTCGCGAGCCAGCGTCGGCGGTTTCCGGGTCCGGACGCGCTGCGTTTCCATGCGCTGCGCAGCGTGGTCCATATCAGCGCCGCCTGGACATTCTTCTACGCCATCCTGCAACTCGGCCTCGCGGAGGCGACAACCTTCGGCTTCACCGCCGCGCTGATGGTCGCGCCGATGGCTTGGGCCGTGCTCGGCGAGCGGATGAAACGGGTTGCGATCATAGCGACGCTGGTGGGCTTTGTCGGCGTCTTCGTCGCGCTGACCGGTGCCCCGCCGGAGCCTGTGGCGGGACAGAACCGCGTCATGGGCCTTGTGTCGATCTTCGCCTCCGCGGGGCTCTACGCCATGACCCTCATCCTCATCCGCAAGCGCAGCCGGACCGAGGATGCCCTGACCATCGTCTTCATGACCAACCTGATGCCGCTCGCCATCCTGTGGCCGCCGCTGATCATCCTGGAGGGCGTCATTCCGCCGCCCGAATGGCCGTGGCTTGCGCTTCTGGGGGTGCTTGGCGTCGGCGTCTGGTGGCTGATGACCCGCGCCTACTCCAGCGCGCCTGCACAACAACTTGCGCCGCTGGAATACACCGCGCTGATCTGGAGCGCGTTGTTCGGTTACATCTTCTTCGCCGAGATCCCGCCCTGGCAGACCTATGCCGGTGCGGCGATCATCATCGCGGCCTGCATGACGGTGGCGGTGGACACCCATTACGCCAGCCGACGCGCCGCCCGCGCCCCCGCTTCCGCGCCCGGTGATCCCTGACCGCCAAAAGAAAATACCCGTCTCCCTGTGCGGAAAACGGGCATTCCCCAGTCAGTACAGGCGAAAGATCAGTTCGGGCAAGCGCCGAGATATTTGGCGTCAACCTGCAGTGTCGCCGGGAAGGTCGTCCCGCCGCCAGCGTCGAGGATCACGTCACCGAACATGGTGAAGTTGGTCTCTTCATAGGTCAGCGTGATGTCGGCTTCCGACAGGCCTTCGCCCGGACAGGCCATTTTGAAGGTGATGGTGTTGCCGTTCTGCTGGACGTCCGAGGCGGTGCAGTCAGCGCCGCCGGCGAATTCCTGGGCCAGATCGGTCGGCTCCATTGAGGCTTCTTCAGCGTTCATGCACTCGGTCATGGACTCCGACATGGTCTCGCCCATGGCTTCCATGGTGAGGTCGGCCGACCAGTTGCCCGGCTTGAAGTTGATCGGAGCAGCCGAAGCAGCGCCGACAAGCAGAATTGCCGCAGAAGCGGCGGTAAGGATGCGGATCATGACATGTGTCTCCATAGATTATAACTGTCGGAGGGCGTCCCGACCCCCGATGCCACCAGACGCGTGACTTCCCCGCGACCCAGCATGCGGGGAACACTAGCCATTTCGCAGATGAACCGGAAGTGACTTTGGCAGGGCAAATTCGTGGCGGCGACTTTTGGGGGCCGCCGCCGGGCGCCTTCAGTTCCGGCTCTTGTCGACGAGGCGATCATTCTGCGCCCAGTGCATCATGCCGCGCAGTTTCTCCCCGACCGCTTCGATATTGTGGCTGTTCATGCGCTGGCGCATGGCGTGGAAGCCCGGTGCGCCGGCCTGATTCTCCAGCACCCAGTTGCGGGCGAATGTGCCGTTCTGGATGTCCTCCAACACCTTTTTCATCGCTGCCTTGGTCTCGCCGGTGACGATTCGCGGGCCGGAGACATACTCGCCATATTCGGCCGTGTTGGAGATGGAATAATTCATGTTCGCAATCCCGCCCTCATAGATGAGGTCGACGATCAGCTTGGTCTCGTGCAGGCATTCGAAATACGCCATTTCCGGCGCGTAGCCCGCCTCCACCAGCGTTTCGTAACCCGCCTTGATGAGTTCGACGATCCCGCCACACAGCACGGCCTGCTCGCCGAAAAGATCGGTCTCGGTCTCCTCTCGGAAACTCGTCTCGATCACCCCTGCCCGCGTGTTGCCGATCGCCTTGGAATAGGCGAGCGCGACCTGGCGGGCCGTCCCTGTGGCGTCCTGATGGATGGCGATCAGGCCCGGCAGGCCGAAGCCCATCTGGTATTGCGCACGCAGCGTGTGGCCCGGCCCCTTGGGCGCCGACAGCGACACGTCAACGCCGGCTGGCGGGCGGATCAGGTTATAATGGATGTTGAAGCCGTGGCCGAACATGATGTGCTGGCCATCGCGCACATGCGGTTCGATCTCGTTGGCCCACAGCACGGCCTGTTTCTCGTCCGGCACGAGTATCATCACCACGTCGGCCCATTTGGTCGCCTCGACCGGGGTCATGACCGTCAGGCCCTCGGCCTTCGCCTTGGTCCGGCTGGCGGAGTTTTCCTGCAGGCC
Organism: Hyphomonadaceae bacterium; assembly: GCA_041736285.1. Classification (GTDB taxonomy): domain Bacteria; phylum Pseudomonadota; class Alphaproteobacteria; order Caulobacterales; family Hyphomonadaceae; genus JBGSUF01. The sequence goes on from JBGSUF010000285.1 coordinate 9,484, forward strand.
GACGACCACATCCGTCACGCCGCTATCGCGCATGTTGAGCACATGCGCATGGCCCTGGCTGCCATAGCCGATGACGGCGACCTTGCGGGACGTGATGAGGCCGAGATCGGCGTCCTTTTCATAGAAAATGTTCATGCTGTGCTCCTTGCTGTCTTGTGGATCTGTTGTTCTTGTTGGATTTCCCAGCGCTCAGGCGACCGCTGCATCCGGCAGTTTCCGGCCCGTCCCGGCGAGCGGCCCAAGCCCGGCCGCCGGAAGAATGCCCGCCAGCGCCGGAGCGACCTCCAGCGCGCGGCGGAAATCCGTGAACGCGCCAAGATATATTACGGCACGCAG
>JBGSUF010000286.1:0-4241 GCA_041736285.1 Hyphomonadaceae bacterium
GGTGTCGGCCACGCTCAGTTCGATGTCGGCCCCCGTCCGCCCGCGCCGCAGCCGCAGCGTCACCCGCCCGCCCTCCGGCGTATATTTCACCGCATTGTCGAGGAGGTTGGCCAGCGCCTGCCCGAGCAATTCCCGGTCACCGAGCACGAAAAGCCCCGCCGTGATCTCCGCCTCGATGCTCAGCCCGTTATCCTCACACGCCGGCTGGAACAGGTCGGCCATCTCGCTGGCAATCTCGCTGACATCGACCCGGATCAGCGGTATGCCCGTGCCCGCCTCCAGCCGCGACAGCCGCAGGATCGCCGAGAAGGTGAGGAGCACCCGGTCCAGGTCCTCCAGCGTCGTCTCCAGCGCCTCACGGCTGGCCGCCGGATGGCCCGGCCCCTCCAGTGCCGTCACCAGCCGGTTGCGCACACGCGTCAGAGGTGAACGCAAGTCATGGGCGATGGCGTTGCCTGTGTCGCGGGTCGAGATGACCAGCCGCTCCAGCCAGTCCAGCATCGCGTTGAGCCGTCCCGACAGGCGGTCGAATTCGTCATCCGATCCGTTGCGCGGTGCCCGCAGGCTGAGATCGCCGGACATCACGCCAATGGTCGTGCGCATCAGAGCGTCGGCCCGCCGCGAGGCTGATCGCGAAATCACGATCCCGCCAATCAACGACAGCACCAGCCCGATCGGCGCAGCTATGATCAGCGTCCGCGTGATCTGGCGCACCACCGCCGTGCGCTCATTCCAGTCGAAGGCGACAAACAGCACTTCGCCCCCGGACAGGCGCACGGCAATGCCCTCGGCGGCGCGCACTGTCCGCGTGCCATCCGGCCTTGCGACGATATAGTTGAAATTCAGCCGCTTGAACTGACCCGGCAGCGGCGCGGGAATCGGCAGCCCCGCATAATCGCCCGAGACCTTCCGTCCGTCGGCGCCCTGCAGATAATAGAAGAATGGCCCCGGCGCGGACGCCCGCTCGGCCACGGTCTGATTGAGCTGGTCAAACCCGCCCGCATAAGCCGTCCCCAGCGAACGCAGTTCCAGCGCAATCTGCCGGTTCGCCTCGCTCTTGATGTATCCGACGGTGGAGAAATACAGGAAGGCCAGCAGCCCGACCGAAAACGCCGCAAACAGGACGATGTTGACCATCGCCAGGCGGAACGTCGTCGTCCGGAGGGGTGCTGGCAGCCGCATGTCGATGTTTCAATCACACTCCAGGCCTCGCGACCAGCGTGAGAGCGCCGCCCGGCGCCGCCCTCACCCCGGCGTCAGGCCTGCAGCCGATACCCCGACCCGCGCACGGTCTGCAGCAGCGGCTCATCGAAATCCTTGTCGATCTTCGCCCGCAAACGCGAGACATGCACGTCGATCACGTTGGTCTGGGGGTCAAAGTGATAATTCCAGACCTTCTCAAGCAGCATCGTCCGCGTCACCACCTGTCCGGCGTGGCGCATCAGATATTCCAGCAGCTTGAACTCGCGCGGCTGCAGGTCGATGCGCTGGCCGGAGCGCGTCACCAGCCGGGCGAGGAGATCCATTTCGAGGTCGCCCGCGATCAGCCGTGTGACCGGCGCTTCGGCCGCTGAAGGCCGCCGCGCGAGCACTTCAACGCGCGCCAGCAATTCCTTCTCGTCGAACGGCTTGGTCAGGTAGTCATCCCCGCCCGCCTTCAGCCCCTCGACGCGGTGATCCACCTCCCCCAGCGCCGACAGGAAAATCGCCGGAGTCTGACCGCCGCCATCGCGCAGGTCGCCCACGAGCGTCAGCCCGTCCTTCTTGGGAAGCATCCGGTCGACGATGAGCACGTCATAAACGCCTGTCTGCGCCGCCTCCAGCCCGGCATCACCATCATGCACGGCGTCCACATCATGACCGGCATCCCGCAGCGCACGGCTCACGAAATCGGCCATCGACCTGTCGTCTTCAATCACCAGTACGCGCATAAGCCGCACTCCAATACCGTTTCACGCCCCACGCGCCCCGCCCGTTGTGTTCGACCGTCAGCTTCCTGCGGCCGGTTCGATCCCTGCAAGTCTCAGTCCTCCGCCTCCTCGTCCAGCGGCGCGGTCAGGAAAGCGGTCCGCCCCTCGACACGGATGGCCAGCAGCACCTGCGATTTGCCCATATCGCGCGCGTTGGCGATGGCCTCGATGAAGTCCTCCGGCGTTTCCACGCCCTTGCCATTCACCTCCAGGATGACGACGCCGGCATCAAACCCGCGCTCGCCGAGCCAGGAGCCGCGCTTCACATCGGTCACCAGGACGCCGCTTTCGCCGTCCTGAAGTCCGAACCGCTGCGCCGCCGCGCCCTCGACCGCCGCCAGCGTCAGCCCAAGCGGCGCTTCGACCTCGCGCGTGTCGGTGTCGCCATCACCGGAGGAGCCGGAGCGTCCACTGTCCATCACGGCATTCGGATCGCGCGGACGCTCATCCACGCGCACCGGAATGAGCACTTCCCGGCCATCGCGCAGCACGCGGAAATCATTGTTCGTCCCGACGATCAGCCCGGCGACCTGCCGGGTCAGGTCGATGCTGTCACGCACCGGCCGGCCGTTCACGCCGAGGATCACATCATTGCGCCGCAAGCCCGATTTCAGCGCCGGGCTGCCCGGCATGACCTCGCTGACGATGGCGCCGCTCTCACCCGGCAGGCCGAGCGCTGCAACCATTTCCGGGGTGACCGTCTGGATGGTCACGCCGAGCCAGCCGCGCGAGACCTTGCCATCCTCGATCAGGACATTGACGACGCGGCTGGCCACATCCGCCGGAATAGCGAAACCGATGCCGACAGAACCGCCGCTTGGCGACAGGATGGCCGAGTTCACGCCAACCACATTTCCGCTCAGGTCAAAGGTCGGCCCGCCCGAATTGCCGCGGTTGATCGGCGCATCAATCTGCAGGAAGTCGACATAGGTGCTCGACCGCCCCGCCTGATCCGGACGACCCTTGGCCGAGATGATGCCCGCGGTTGCCGTCGAGTTCAGTCCGAACGGATTGCCGAGCGCCACGACCCAGTCGCCGACGCGCAGTCTTGTATTGTCGGAAAATTCCACGAAGGCGAAGCTCTCGCCATTCTCCGGATCGACCTTCAGCACCGCCAGGTCGGTCGGTTCGTCCGCGCCGACGAGGCGCGCCGTCAGCGTGCGTCCGTCCTCGAACACGACCTCGATCTCGGTCGCATCCTCGATGACGTGGTTGTTGGTCACGATATAGCCGTCAGAGCTGACCAGGAAGCCCGATCCCAGCCCGGCCCCGCGCTGGGTGCGGTTGTTTTCGCGATCGTCCTCGCTTTCGCCATCCTCTTCGTCGTCCGGCGTCGGCAGTCCGAAACGCTCCAGAAACGGCGGCAGGCTGTTGCTTGGCGGAAGCATGATCTCCCGCTCGGTGATGACATTGACCGACACAACCGCCGGGCTGACCTGCTCGATCAGGTCGGCAAAGCTCACGGGCGCGCCGTTTGGTGCCTCGATCACGATGGGTTGCTGGCGCGCATCGGCGGTGAACCAGGCATCGCCCGCAGCCATCAGCCCGAGGGCCGCCACACCGCCCATCAGGGCAGCGGCGAAAGTGGACACGGTTCGGGACGTCGCGCGATTTTTCATCTGTATCAATCTCCAGCCGGTCTGGGTTCATTTCGGGAGGGGGAATCTCGGCGTGTCACGCTCTGGAACAGACCCCCGCTCATCGTTGGTAATGTATGTAATGTTTCGCAGAAATCCTGATTAAACATCAGCAATGCGCATGCTCCGTCGCAGTGCGGCCATCGCCGAAGTGCGCCGATCATGACCCGGTCAGCACCGACCGCACGGTGATGCTTCGCTCCAACGTCTGATGGACAGGGCATTTGTTGGCGATGTCGAACAGTTTTGCCCGCTGATCGGCGTCAAGATCGCCCGTCAGCGTGATCCGCCGGTCGATCACATCGGCCTTCACCCCCGTCTCGCAGTCCTCGCAGTCGGGAAGGTGCTCGCGCCCATAGCGTGTCGCGACATCGATCCCCTTCAGCGGCCAGCCCTTCCTGTCGGCATACATGCGCAGCGTGATCGACGTGCACGCCGCCAGCGCCGCCTGCAGATAAGCGTAGGGATCGGGTCCGAGGTCACTGCCGCCGAGGCGCTCCGGTTCGTCGGCCAGGACGGCATGGCCCTGCGCCGTCACGACCCAGTTGGTGTATTTCCCGCCCGCCTCGGTCACGCGCACCGTTTCATCGCCGGTCGGAGGCGGCGGCGCAAGGCTTAGCCCGCGCGAAGGCAG
>JBGSUF010000289.1:0-2652 GCA_041736285.1 Hyphomonadaceae bacterium
GGGCTGGAGCGAAGACCCGGATGTCATCGCCCCCCGCATCGCCGACTGGCGCGGGCGCGGCAGCGGCCACACCCCGTTTCTCGCCCGCCCGGCATCGACGCAGGAGGTTTCCGCCCTGATGACGCTGTGCCACGCCCACCGTGTCCCGGTGACGCCGCAGGGCGGAAATACCGGCCTCGTCGATGGTGGCCTGCCGCATGGCGAGCTTCTCCTGTCGCTCGGCCGGATGGATGCCATCCGCGCCATTGACCCGCTCAACAATTCCATGATCGCCGAGGCCGGAACCATCCTCACCCGCGTGCAGGACGCCGCCGCCGCGCAGGACCGCCTCTTCCCGCTCTCCCTCGGCAGTCAGGGTCAGGCGACGCTTGGCGGGCTGATCTCGACCAATGCCGGCGGGGTCGCCGTCCTGCGCTACGGAATGATGCGCGACCTTCTTCTCGGCCTCGAAGTCGTCCTTGCCGACGGGCGGATCTGGGACGGCCTCACCGGCCTTCGCAAGAACAACACCGGCTACGACCTCAAACACCTGTTCGCCGGCGCGGAGGGCACACTCGGCATCGTCACCGCCGCCAACCTCAAGCTCTTCCCCCGCTCGCCCCACATCACCGCCTGGGCGACCACTGCGAGCGCCGACGCCGCCATCCATCTCCTGGCCCACATGCGCGCAGGTCTTGGCGACAACATCACCAGCTTCGAGCTGATCCCCGCCAACGCCGTCGCCATGGTGCAAGGCGACATTCCCGGCATCCGTGACCCCCTGCCCTCGTCCGAACCCTGGCGCGTCCTGATCGAGCTGACCGTCGCCGACGAAACCCACGGAAACGACCTGATGGAGGAAGCGCTTTCGGGCGCACTGGAGGCCGGCCTCATCCGCGACGTCGCCATCGCCCGCTCGCTCACGCAGGCGGCTGACTTCTGGAAGATTCGCGAGTCCATCCCGCTGTCGAAGCGCGCTTTCGGGGCGGTGATCGCGCATGATGTCTCCGTGCCGGTCTCCGCCATTCCGGCCTTCCTCGCTTCCACGCAGGCCGCCCTGACCCGCTTGATCCCCGACGTCGAGATCGTCGCCTTCGGTCATGCCGGCGACGGCAATCTGCATTATTCCGTCTGCATGCCCGCCGCCGGAGACACAGCCGCCCTCACCGCCCGCAAGGGAGAGGTGACGCGCCTTGTCCATGACACGGTCGCAGGGCTGGGCGGCTCGATCTCGGCCGAACATGGCATCGGACGGGAGAAGCGCGACGAGAACGCCGCCCGCAAATCCCCCGTCGAGATGGACATGATGCACGCCATCAAGGCGGCGCTTGATCCGCTCGGCCTGCTCAATCCCGGCCGCGTCCTGCCGGTCCGGAACGCAGATGGATTAACGTCGCATTAACCAAATCCGAACGACCTGACATCGGCTTGCCAGAAGGGTGAGCAAAGGGGCTTCTCACATGCCGTTCTACCGCGATCTCAGGAATCCGGCCCTCTATTCGGAGGACGAGCGCGACTGGGTGTCACGCCGCCTGCTCGACCTGCGCGCCAGTCTCGCCGCCCCGGCCCCGCGCGGTGTGCCCGATCGCACCCTGCGCTCATCCCTCATCATCGGCACGTGGAACATCCGCGATTTCGACAATAACAAGTTCCGCAACGGCCCCCGCCGCCGCGAGAGCCTGCAATACATCGCCGAAATCATCGCCGCCTTTGACATTTGCGCTCTTCAGGAGGTCAACGAGGATCTGGCCCCGCTGAAGAAGGTGCTGGAGCTTCTCGGTCCGAGCTGGGATTTCATCGCCACCGACGTGACCACCGGCCCGTCCGGCAATCGCGAGCGCATGGCCTTCGTCTACGACACCCGCAAGGTCCGCTTCCGCCATATTGCCGGCGAGGTCGTGCTGCCGCGCCACAAGCTTTTGCCCGATGAGCAGCAGTTTGCGCGCACGCCCTTCCTCGTCTCCTTTCAGGCGGGCTGGTTCAAATTCTCGCTCTGCACCGTCCACATCTATTTTGGCGCCGACGCGAAGGATTCCGACGGCTACAAGCGCCGCGTCGCCGAGATCGACTTCATCGCGCGGGAATTGGCCAGCCGCGCAGACCGGGAGGATGAGAACTACATCCTGCTCGGCGATTTCAACATCAAGAACCCGATCGACCAGACGATGAGCGCGCTCACCCGCGCCGGTTTCATCCTCCCGCCGGAGCTGTTTCCGTCAAACCTTCTTGGCTCGAAATACTATGACCAGATCGCCTTCCGCACCCGCAAGGATGAGGTGACCTTCCTCTCCGCCGGCGCGTTCGATTTCCGCAACGCCCTGTTCAAGCCGGAGCACTATGCCCATTACGCCCCCATCCTGCCCTCACGCCACCGCGACCTGAAGCGCAATGGCGCACCCGTCGATGTCGCAAAGGATCGCGACTATTACGCAAGGCGCTGGCTGACCTGGCAAATGTCGGACCATTTGCCGCTGTGGGTGGAACTGGCCATCGACTTCTCCGATGAGCATCTGATGCACAACCTGTCCGATGAGGCGGCCGCGCGCGGCGCTCCGGCTCAGATCGAGCACATCGACCCCGACATGCCGCAGATCGCCGCCGTTGCAGACGCCCAGGCCCACGCCGATGCCGATGCCCGCTCGCCAAAACCCGCCGCAAAGCCGAAGCCGCGCC
>JBGSUF010000299.1:0-12210 GCA_041736285.1 Hyphomonadaceae bacterium
CTCTGCGCCCGCTGCGCGGCCCCGCCAGACGGCCTCGCCCGTCGCCGGACACAGGTTCTCGAACGGCGCGCCCGTTCCCGCCTGCCACTGCCCGCCAATCCAAACATCCCTTGAGGTCATGACTTTATCCATATCCGGGCAGGCTCGCCCGCCTTCATGTGAAGCGCTTCGATCAGGTCCGGCGCAACCGTCAGCGTCTCGCCATCTGCCGACAAGATCCCGGTCCCGCGCGTGCAGCGATAATCCGGCAGCCTGTCGCTTGAAATCAGCATGAACGGCGCCTGGCCAGGATCCATGCCCCCGTCGGCATCCCCCTGGGCGAGCCGGACGTGACGGCTCTCGCGGATCGTCCGGATCAGGCCGCGATGGGTCGCCACCATCGGTCCGCCGTCAAAAATGTCCACCACACGCTCGAACCGGAAGCCCTCCCATTCGAGCAGCTTCATCGCCCCCACACCCTCGGCATGGCAGCGCCCGATCACCTCGCGCGCCTCCGGGGGAAGCAGGTCCACATAGATCGGATATTTCGGCATCAGGTCGAGGATGAACTGGCTGTCGGTCGTTGCCGAGAGATAGTCCGCCTCCTGAAACGTCATGCGGAAAAAATGCCGCGCCAGATGCTCCCAGAACGGTGAGGTGCCATCGGGATCGACCACCCCGCGCAGCTCCGCCAGAACCATGTCCGACACCGCCTCCGGCGCCGCCGCCATCAGGAGATAGCGTGCCTGCGCCGCCAGCCGCCCGTTGCCATGGCCGCGATGGCCCTCCTTCAGGAACAGCGTCCCGACCTCGGTATAGCCGACAAACTCATTGGTCAGCACAAGGGCGTCCATGTCGAAACGTCGCCCCGCCTGCACCGAGGCGTGCGCCAGCGTGATGATCCGGTAATTGAAGAAGGGCTGGTCGACCCCCGTCCCCGCCTTGACCGCAGAGCAGCCGACCACCTCGCCGCTGTTCACATGCTCCATCAGCATCAGGAATTTCGACGATTGCGGACTGCCCGCCCGTCCCGCAAACGCCAGTTCGGACTTGTCGAGCCGCTCCTGCAGGATCGGCTCATCCACCGGCAGGCTGGTAAAGCCCGGCCCCGACAGGCTCGCCAATTCCATCAGCGCCGCGATTTCGTCCCGGCGCGATGGCCGCATCACATATCGTGCCGTCTCGCCCATGTCAGGCTCCCCGCCCCATCATTTCCCGAATTGCCGCCGCGTCGATGCGCCCGCTCGCCAGCCGGTTGAGGAGCAGGACAGACAGTCCCGCCCGCTCTTCAAAACTGCTCGTGACGAGGAATTCGTCAGCCGAGTGGATCGACCCGCCGCGCACGCCCAGCGTGTCGATGTTCGGCACGCCCGCCGCAAAGATGTTGTTGCCCTCACAGACGCCCCCTGTATCGGTGAACGTCAGGTCCAGACCGATGGCCCGCCCGGTCGCCCGCACGGCATCAAACAGCGCCGACTGCGCCGCATTCGTCGGCTTTGGCGGCCGGTGAAAGCCGCCATGAAGATGCGCGCCAATGCCGTCCTCGGACGCCGTCGCCGAAACCAGCCGGTCAATCGCGGCCTGTGCCCACACAGTGGCCTCCGGGTCCGGCACCCGCACATTGAACCTGACGACGGCGATATCGGGCACCTGATTGTTCGGCCCGCCGCCCTCAATCTTGCCGGTGTTGAACGTCACCCCTTCGCGCTGCCCGTTCAGCGCTTCGAGCGCGACAGTGAAGCGCGCCGCCGCCGCGATGGCGCTCCGCCCCTCATGGTGGGCGCGTCCGGCATGGGCCGCCCGCCCGTTCACGATCAACGAGAAATTGCCCGAGCCCTTGCGCGCGCCGGCAAGACCTCCGCTCTCCAGCGCCGGCTCGTAGGTCATGCCGACATGCGCCCCGGCCCTTGCCGCGCGCGTGAGATAAGGTGCACTGGCCGGATTGCCGATTTCCTCATCCGGCGTGATGGCGATGCGGTAGCCGAGCCTGTCCCGCGTCGGCCCCGCCTCGAAGGCCCGCAGCGCCGCAAACATCAGCGCCAGCCCGCCCTTCATGTCACACAGGCCCGGCCCGTTCAGCACCCCCGGCGCAATCTCCCGGATCGCATCGAACCGGCCCGGCGGGAACACCGTGTCGTAATGGCCGGTCATCACAAGCTGAACCGGCGCCTCCGGCCGCGCGGCAATCTCGATCAACGGCCCGGTCTCAATCCCCCGCGCCGCACCGTCCGCTCCAACAACGTGAAACGGCTCCATCCGGGTCAGCGCCACATCCGCCTGGAGTCCTCCGGCACACGCCGCAATCAGCGGTGCCAGCGCCTCCAGCCCCGCCCGGTTGTAGCTCCCGGTGTTGATTTCAGCCCATGCAACGGTCTGCGCCGTCAAGGCTGCCCCGCAGCCCGAAAGGCGCGCCAGCGCGGCCTGATCGAGCGCATCCAGTGTCGAAAGATCATGAAGGGTCATGCGTCCTTGTTTTCATGAACGGCGACAATGCTCAAGAGGGCGCAGCGCGCGACTGATGCTGCTTTGCAACAAGAATATCCCGTTCACAGCACTTACCAACAAAGCGTGTAGCCCCCCGGCGCGGCGGCCTTTATTGCACCGCTCAATCTCCCGGAAAAGAAAGGAAAAGAGATGAAACTCAAGCTGTTTGCTTTTGCGACCGCCTTTATTCTCGTTAGCCCTCTCGCCATTGCCCAGGAAGCTGGCAGCACAGCATGGACAGGCGAAGGTGCCTTCAATGCAGGCCTCACCACCGGCAACACCGAAACCACCGATCTCGGGCTCGGCCTGAAGCTCGCGCGGGAAGCCGGGCTGTGGACGACCAATCTCGAAGCCTCCGCCGATTTCGGTGAGACCGACGGCGTGCAGACCCGCAACCGCTTCTTTCTCGGCGGCCAGCTTGACCGCGTTCTGAGCGAAAAGCTCTATGCTTTCGGTCGCCTCTCCTATGAGCAGGACGAGTTCTCCGGCTTTGATTCGCGCATCTTCCTCGGCGGTGGTCTGGGTTATGTCGCTATCGACAGCGAGAGCACCAAGTGGACGCTCGAAGGCGGCCCCGGCTATCGCATCGACGAACTGGCGGCCGAATTCAATGGCGGTCTCCTCGTCACCCCGGCGACCACCGAGGAGAGCTTCGCGGTCCGCGGCGCGTCGAACTTCAGCCACGCCCTCAATGACAAGGTGAACTTCACCAACGACACGACCGTCACCTGGGCGGATGTGTCGACGCAGATCACCAACTCCGCCGCCATCACAGCGCAGCTGACCGACCGCATTTCCGGCCGCGTCTCCTTCGACGTGCGCCATGACACCAATCCGCCGCTCGGCTTTGAAGAAACCGACACCGCGACCAAGGTCGGCATCGTCTACGCCTTTGGCGGCTGATCAGCGATATCGGGACACCTCTCTCCGCCCGCGCGGCGGGGAGAGGGCTAGCCCTGCGCCGCCCCTGCCTCTCCCGCGCGCCCGACGGACATGCGCTTGAGGAGGGTCAGCGTCGCGATGATGGCCGCCATCGGAACGAGCGAGCCATAGAAAGCCGTGATGCCGCCAAGCCGCTCGAAGGCAAAGCCGGTCAGCAGTGATCCCGTCGTTCCGCCGAGCGCGGAGAACACGATGATCAGCCCCGCCATGCCCGCATGCTGTCGACGCGGCAGGGCGCTCAGAACCACCGAATTGATCGCCGGATAGATCGGCGCCATGAAGAAGCCGACCAGCGGCAGCACGAAGGCCGCAAGCGGCGCGCTCGCCCATGTCATCTCCGGGTCCGGCGAAAGCCCTTTGGCGAGGGGGACCGCAAACAGGACCAGCGCCCCCATCGCGACCACGCACACCACGAGCATCCAGTACCAGTCCACCCGTTGCACCACGAGGCCCGCCGTCAGTCGCCCGACCGCGAGGCCGAGCGCGAAGATGCTGGTGGCCTGTATGCTCATCGCCGGGGAGAGGTGCAGCACTTCATTGTTGAAAGTCGGAAGCCAGGTCCCGATGCCCTGTTCGATCAGCACGTAGAGAAACGCGGAGATCAGGAACACCATCACCATCGGCCGCAGCGCCAGCGCCAGCATGGCCTGGATCGTCGCGCTGTCCTCGCCTGGGGAGACGTCAGGTTCGCCGGCCGCCGTCGTCGGATAGGGCGTCAGTACGAACAGCACGCAGATGATCGCCGACGCGATCGCCAGCACCCAGTAGACGTTCAGCCATGACAGGCTGGCCGGGTTGCCATGGTCGATGAAGCCGCTGAACACCCAGTAGCCCGACAGCACGCCCAGCATGAACACACCCTCGATCGTGTTCATCAGGCTCGCATGCGCGTTCGGGGTCCGCGTGAGAAGTCCGATGGTCGCATAGACCGAGATTTTGACGAGGGCAAAGCTGACCCCGAACATCAGGAAAAGGAACTGCGTCGTCGTGAAGGCCGGCAGGAGCACCATCGCCACACAGGCCGCCGCCACCATCGCGAACGCCGTCGCCATCGCGCGCCTGTAACCAAAGGCCGGAAGCCGCGAGGCGACCAGAATGGACATGATGGCGATTGGAAGGTCCTTGAAACCCTCAAGCGTTCCGGCCTGAAGCTTGGTCACGCCAAACGAGGCGATCGACTGCAGGATGACCGTGCCCACACTGTTCAGCAGGATGCCGAACATGAAATAGGCGGCAAATAACAAAAGCTTGAACCTGATGGGCGGCATGATGTTTCTCCCCTCGTGCGCTTTCTTGAGCGCATTGACTTTTTCGTTTGGTCTCCACTATTAGAAAAAGGCAATCGATTGCGCAAGCGCGTTCCGGCAGATCCATCCGCCGCCACCCGCGCTTTCATTCAAGAGACGACAGGGACTGGCGCAAGACCGGTCCGACGGGAGAGTAATTCATGGAATGGTGGCGTGGCAGCGTGATCTATCAGGTCTATCCCCGCAGCTTTCAGGATTCCGACAATGATGGCGTCGGCGATATTCCGGGGCTGATCTCCCGGCTTCCCTACCTGAAAAGCCTCGGCGTGGAGGGTGTCTGGGTGTCGCCCTTCTTCCGCTCGCCGATGAAGGATTTCGGCTATGACATCTCCGACTACCGCGACATAGACCCGGTTTTCGGCACGATGGCGGACTTCGACGAACTTGTCGCACAGGCGCATCTTCATGGCATGAAGATCATCATCGATCAGGTCTACTCCCACACTTCAGACCAGCACGAATGGTTTCGCGAGAGCCGCTCCTCGCGCGATAATCCGAAGGCCGACTGGTATGTCTGGGCCGATGCACGCGCCGACGGCGGCCCGCCCAACAACTGGATCTCCCTGTTTGGCGGGCAGGCCTGGTCTTGGGACACACGCCGCAATCAGTACTACATGCACAATTTCCTGACCGAGCAGCCGGACCTCAATTTTCACAATCCGGACGTACGCCGGGAAATCCTCGCCATTGCGAGATTCTGGCTCGACAAGGGCGTTGACGGTTTCCGCCTCGATGTTGCGAATTTCTATTTCTGCGACCGGCAACTGCGCGACAATCCGCCCAAGAATTCCAAGGGCGGCTTCCCCCGCCCCTATTGGCATCAGCTCCACCGCCACGACCGCTCGCAGCCGGAAAACCTCGATTTCATGGCCGACCTGCGCAAACTCGTCGACCAGTATCCCGGCCGCATGACGGTCGCCGAGATCGGCAGCGACAGCTACATCGAACGCAGCATCGAATATTCCTCACCCGGCCGCCTTCACACCGCCTACAACTTCCTCCTGCTCGACAATGGCCCCCTCAACGCGCAGCTCATCCGCAGTGCGCTGGAGACATGGACCAGCGACGAGGCCTGGCCGAGCTGGTCGTTCTCGAACCATGACGTCGTGCGCTCGCTCAATCGCTGGGGCGGCCCGGATGCGGGTGATGATTTCGCCCGCCTTCTCCTCGGCATGCTGATGACGCTTCGGGGCACGATCTTCCTCTATCAGGGCGAGGAGCTTGGCCTGCCGCAGGCGGATGTCCCCTTCGAGCGCCTGCGTGACCCTGAAGGCATACGCTTCTGGCCTGACAGCCTCGGCCGTGACGGTTGCCGCACGCCAATGCCCTGGGCAGCGGACGAAACCGAGGCGGGCTTTACCGGTGCAGAGCCATGGCTGCCCATTCCGGATGCGCACAAGGTTCGTGCCGTCGACGCTCAGGAGGCCGACCCCGGCGCCGTCCTTCATGCGTCGCGCGCCTTCATCGCCCTGCGCAAGGCCAATCCGGCGCTGGTCGAGGGTGACATTTCCTTCCTCAACGTGCCGGAACCTGTGGTGGCCTTCCACCGGCGCAACGCGTCGCAGGATCTGCTGTGCGTCTTCAACCTCTCCCAGACCGAGGCGAACGTGATCGACATTCCGGATGGCTATACCGACAGCATCGGTTACCCCCTTCCACATCGCCTTGACGGCCTGCGCCTGCACCTTCCGCCCTGCGGCGGCGCAGTGCTCGCGCGCAGGATGGCGTAACCACAGCATGGCCGGGACCGTTGACGCCGCCTCCGGTCCATCGCTACCCTTCCAGTGATGAACAGCACCAGAGACGACAACGAAGCGCCCGTGCGGACGATGGCCGACATCGCCCGCATCGCAGGCGTCGCCGAATCGACCGTGTCGCGCGCACTGTCCGGGAGCAACCGCGTATCCGAGGTGACCCGCGACCGGATCCGCGAAATCGTCGGCCAACAGGGCTACAAGATCAACGCCCGCGCCAGGTCGCTGCGCACCCGCAAGACCGGCACGGTAGAGGTTGTCATCCCGATCTCGGAGACCAACCGCCAGCATTTCTCCGACCCCTTCTTCTCTGAGATCATCGCGGCTCTGGCCGATGCGCTGGCCCAGCGCGGGCTGGACATGCTACTCTCGCGCTTTCCCCCGTGGTCGCCCAATCCGGGCGCGAACGCCGTTGCGGAGGGACGGGCTGACGGCATCATCATGATCGGACAAGGCCGCAGGCCCGAGGAATTGGAAACGTTTGCGGCCAGCGGCGTTCCGCTCGTCGTCTGGGGCGCGGCACGCACCGGACAGAACTATCCCACGGTCGGCAGCGATAACCGCAAGGGCGGCGAGCTTGTTGGCCGCCACCTTGCTGCACTTGGCCGCCGCCGCATTGCCTTCCTCGGCGACATCCGGCACGTCGAGATCGGACTGCGTCACGAGGGCTGCATGGGGGCCTTCACCCATGACGGCGATGACGGCCATACCGTCACGGTTGCGACTCCCTTCGACGGCGCTTCGGCCTACCGGGCGACAGCCGACCTGATTGCGGGCGGTGTCTGGCACGATGCCATCTTCGCCGCCAGCGACGTTATCGCGATCGCCGCCATGCAGGCGCTGCGTGATGCTGGTCTTCGGGTGCCACAGGATGTGACCGTGATCGGATATGACGACATCATGCTCGCCCGGTATTCTAGCCCCGCCCTGACCACTGTACGCCAGGATGCGCGTCTCGCCGCTGAACATCTGGTCGGGCTCTTCCTCGCCGTCATGAATGGTGAGGAGGCGGCTTCGGTCATCCTTCCCACGGAACTCATCGTGCGCCACTCCTGCGGCGGCTGAACCGCGCTCCAGCATCCGACAATCGCCAGAATTGCGCAAGATGTTGCGCAAGAAGCGCGTCTATGTGGCAAAAACTCAACACGCTTGCGCAAAACGAACCGAAAACTACGCATTCAAAAGGCAATCGATTGCGCAATCTCCGCTGTTGGCTACGCTGTTTTCACGGAAAACCTGCCGTTCGGTCCTCGGCAAGGTCGAAACCGGAACACAGAACATGACAATGCGACCGAGGGAGAAACACATGAAGAAGCCAAACCACAGCCGCGCCTTCCTGATGCGCGCTTTCGCAACCACAGCGTTTTGCAGCCTGCTCATCCCACACGTCGCAATCGCGCAGGAAGCGGCCGACGAGGAAGCCGTCCTGGAACAGGTCATCGTCATCGGCACGGCCGGCGGCAAGGGCATCAATCGCCTCGACGCCAGCTTTGCCGTCACCACATTCGACGGTGACGACCTTGAAAAGCTCCAGCCGACCAGCACCGCAGATCTGCTGCGCTCTGTCCCCGGCATCTGGTCGGAAAGCTCCGGCGGTGTGGCCGGCGCCAATATCGACGTGCGCGGTCTGCCTGGCGGCGGCGATGCGCCCTTCGTCTCCTTCGCGGTCAATGGTTCGCCGCTTTTTGGCACCAATACACTCTCCTTCTTCGAGGGAAGCACACTCTTCCGCATCGACGAAACGGTTGAGTCCGTCGAGGCACTGCGCGGCGGTCCGAACGCGGTCTTCGCCAAGGGCGAGCCCGGCGCGACCATCAACTTCCGGCTGAAGGAAGGCGGCGAGGACACGATGGGCCGCGTCAAGTATTCGACGTCAGACTATGACCTTCAGCGCTTTGACGGTTTTGTCAGCGGCAAGCTCGCCGACGACCTCTACTACATGGTCGGCGGCTATATCAGCCGTTCGCCCGGCGTCCGCGATGCCCAGTTCACGTCTGAGGAAGGCCAGCAGTTCACCGCCCAGGTCACCAAAATCTTCGACAATGGCCGGATCAATCTCTACACCCGCGTCACCGACGATCACGGCCAGTGGTATCTGCCCATCAACCTGAACAATCCGAACATCGACACCGGCACCTTCTCGCAACTCGGCAACCCGACCCGCCTGCGCGAGATCACCGTGAACACCAATGGGGACACCCAGGTCTTCGACTTTGCCGACGGTCGCGGATGGGATGGTCAGGTCACCGGCGCCAACATCGAGTTTGACCTCGGCAACGGCTTCACCCTGCGCGACAATGTGAATTTCGTCAGCGGCGATGCCAACACGCTTGGCTTTGTCCCGTCGGGTTCGGCCGTACAGGCCTCCGCCCTTTCGGCCGTGATCGGCGGCCCCGTCACGACGCTTGGCGGACAAGTGCTCGGCGCGGGCGATCAGGTCCAGACCTACGGTCACTGGGTCGTGCTGAAAGAGCTGAACTCCTTCTCCAATGATCTCAGCCTCAGCAAGACCTTCGGCGAAGTGCATGACGTCACCGTCGGCATCTACACCTCGACTTTCTCCTCCGATGACTGGTGGTCGATCGGCAATCCCGTTCCGGTCCACAATGCGCAGAATGGTGACCTCCTCGACCCCTCCATCACCCCGGCAGACATTGCGGCGGCGGGCGGCGATGGCGGCTTCAATTTCGGCCTGGCCTCGGCGGGCGATGCCCGGGTCACCGCCTTCTACATCGCCGACAGCTGGCAGGTGACAGACCGCCTGCGCGTTGACCTTGGCGTGCGTCAGGAGAATATCGAGATCGACTACACGCTCGACACCGGTCCCGGCTTCCCCGATGGCACGCGCGATCTCGCCACCTCCATCGAGGCTGACGAGATCGCCTACACGGCCGCTGCCAATTACGATGTCAGCGACAATTTCAGCGTCTTCGTGCGATATTCCGATGGCTTCCGCTTCCCCGGCTTCGACAATATCCGCGAGGGCCAGACGCAGGTGAACGCCGTCGAACAGCTCGAAGGCGGCGTCAAGTATCGCGGCGACTGGCTCAGCGTCTTCGCCACCGCTTATTATAACACCAATGACAGCTTCAGCAGTGATGTCGGCAGTGTGGTCTCCAGCGCGGCGTTCGAGACCGAAGCGACCGGCATCGAGCTTGACGGCGTCATCGAATATGGCGCCTTCCAGATGGGCTTCGGCGCAACCCTCCAGAACGCCGAGATCACAGCGTCCACCACCGCGACGGATGTCGGCAACACCGTCCTGCGCCAGCCGGACGTGCAATTGCGCATCACACCGCAATACACGCTCGACTTCGCCAACGGCATGTCAGCAACGCTCTACGGCACGGCCGCGTATGTCGGTGACCGTTTCGGTGACAATGGCAACACGGTCGACCTGCCGAGCTACGAAAAGATCGACCTCGGGGTCATCGTGAACACAGACTCAGGGCTGTTCTTCCAGATTCACGGTGACAACATCACCGATTCGGACGGCATCACAGAGGGCGACCCTCGCAACCCCACCGCGCCGAACGGACGTCCGATCTTCGGCAGCTCCGTCAAGTTCACCGTCGGATATGATTTCTGAGCCATCAAAGCAATCTTGGAGCCATTGAAAACAACGGGACCGGATACTTGCTCAACACGGGCACCTGCGACAGCGGGCTGAAGTGAAAAGACAACTGATGCTTTGACTTCCCGGCAACTTCACCTCCCCGCCCCCCGGCGGGGAGGTTTTTCTTTGCCGCACAGCGCGCGCGCACAACAGGTTCGACACGATCACCCCCCCAAACGCCCTGACACTCCCCCCTCCTCTTGGGCCTCCCCCACATTCATGGGAAACCAGAGAGGTTCGCTTCAGGCGGCGTCGAGCGCCTGCTTCAGATCAGCGATCAGGTCGTCGGGGTTTTCGATGCCGATCGACACCCGGATCAGTCCTTCCGTGAACCCGATGCGGGCGCGGATCTCGGCCGGGACAGCCGAATGCGTCGTCGATCCCGGATGGCAGGCGAGGCTTTCGGTCCCGCCAAGGCTGACGGCCAGCTTCACCAGCTTGAGCGCATCAAGCACACGGAAAGCCGCCTCCTTGCCGCCCCTCACATCGAAGGAGAAGGTTGAGCCCGCCCCTTCGCACTGAGTGCGAAAGACCTCGTGCTGCTGACTACCCGGCTCCAGAAAACCCGGATACATGACCGCATTGACCTTCGGATGATCCTTCAGGAAACGCGCAACAACGGCGGCATTCTCGAAAGCGCGCCGCATGCGCAAGGACACCGTCTCAAGCGAGCGCGTCAGCAGCCAGCACGTGTGCGCATCGAGCGTTCCGCCGAAAAAGTTACGCAATTTCCGCGTCTTGGCGATGATCTCGCTCGTGCCGACACAAGCCCCGGCGATCAGGTCCGAGTGCCCGCCGAAATACTTGGTGAGAGAATAAAGCACCAGGTCGGCCCCGTGCATCAGCGGTTTGTGGCCGATCGGGCCCATCATCGTGTTGTCGCACATCAGCACCGGCCGATGGCCGCTCTCCTGCGCGATCCAGTCGCGCACCCGCGCCGCTGCGGCGATATCCACCAGCGCGTTCGTCGGGTTGGCGGGCGATTCTGTATAGATGACCGAAACCGGCCCCTTCGACATGGCCGTTTCGGCCGCCCGTCGCATACCGGCCTCATCCGACCATGCGTCGAACTCCACCGGCTTCACGCCGATCATGTCGGGCATCAGCGTGCGCAGGAACACTTCGGACGCGCCATAAACCGGGCTGGAATGCAATATGACCGTGCCCGGGCCAGCGCAGGCCATCAGCGATGTCGTGATCGCGCTCATGCCGGATGAAAAAACCAGCGCTTCCTCGCCGCCATCAAACAGGGTGAGCCGGTCTTCCAGCACCTCCATGTTGGGGTTGTTGAAGCGGGCATAGATCAAGGCGTCCACTTCAGGCTCGCCCGGCTCGCGCTTGCCAGCCAGCGCCCGGAACAACGCCTCCCCATCGCGCGCAGATCGGAACGCAAAGGTCGACGTCGCAAAGATCGGCGGCTTGATCGAGCCTTCGGACATGAAGGGGTCAAAGCCATACCCCATCATCAGCGATTCGGGGTGCAGCTCGTGGTCGCCAATCTTGCGCTTGCGCCAGGCGCGGTCAGGTTTGCTCATACGGGAGCGGTCCTTCTGTTGTCCTCGGGATCAGTCATGCGCCATGAACGGCTGCTGCGCCGGGAAAATCAAGAAGGCGGGCCGCTCCCTTGCCGGCGGGAAGAGGCATTTCATGCCCTCTGGGGCACGAACGACAGCAATCCTGACGCCAACGAAAACGGCCCAACCATGAAGGTCGGGCCGCTCTTGTCAGATGGTCGTGTCGCTAAAGATCAGCGAACGATGATCGTCACTTCCGAACGGCGGTTCAGCGGCTCGCGAACGCCGTCGCGGGTGGCTTTGGCCAGTTCGTTTTCACCGCGACCGTCGATGGTGATCGCCGTGGCCGGAACACCGCGGGCGACGAGGGCGGCCTTGACCGCTTCGGCGCGACGCAGCGACAGGCGCTGGTTGTAGGACGAGGAACCCGACGTGTCGGTGTGGCCAACGATGGTGATCGCGCCGACCGAGCAATCGGTGCGGATCGAGGAGACAGCGCGGTCGATGACAGCGGCAGCAGCCGAGGTCACGTCAGCCTTGTCCCACTCGAAGTAGACCACTTCGGTCGAGCCGAGCGTCGCGCAGGCCGCGACCGGCGGTGCAACTGCTGCAAC
>JBGSUF010000267.1:0-4540 GCA_041736285.1 Hyphomonadaceae bacterium
CCTCGGCGGCATCACCCCCACCATTCCCCCCCTTCACCCCCTCCAACACCCACTCCATTCACCTCGCCATGAAACTGAAACTTGCCGCGTGAAGGTCAGGAATCGGGCCGCTCGGAATTGGCCGCATCACAAATCCGGAAACCTTGAGGTTGGCGAACTGGGTCGGAACGTGGTTACTTTGGTGATCTGTATGAAAACGACCCGGGGGACACCGACATGCGCCTGTACCTGAAGTCCATCGCCCTTTGCAGCCTGATGTCCACTTGCATCCTGACGGCCACGGGCCTCGCCGCGACGGCGCAGGAAATGACCGTTCGCCGGATGGGCACGCAGACCGCCCAGCTCCAGACCCAGGCTGAGCCGCGGCCCGGCGATCGCGACTGGGACATGGCCTACATTTCCGGCGACTGGGTCTATCAGGACATCCTGCTCGGCGGGGAACGGCGCACGCCGATCTATGACGGCCAGAACAATCCCGCGACCATCATGGTTTGCCCGGCCGCCGCGCCGATCCGGCTCATCAGCGCAGGTTCCGAGGTGGTCGCACAGAATGGCAGCTGCGCGACGATAACAGCGGGACGCATCTCCCTTGCGACCTATGGTCCGGAGGGGCGTGGCACCATTTCCGTGAAATATCGCATCCTCGCCGTCCACAGCTCGAATCGGTAGTTCATCGGCCGCGGGCAAGGTCTTGCCGCGCACCGGAGGGTTTTGCGGTCGGGCCTTGCGCAGCAGGGCGCCATTGCGCGCGATCAATGGAACCGTTTGACGTCCGGCCCCGAAGTGTCATCTACTCTGACGAAGCGCAGAAGACACAAGGGGAGGTGCACGGCACATGCGAATAGCGATCTTGGCGGAAACAGCCGCCGGTGAAACGCGGGTCGCCGCCACGCCCGATACGGTGAAGAAGCTCGTTGCGGCGGGACATGTCGTTGCCATCGAGGCCGGCGCGGGCCTTGGCTCCGCCATCACCGATGATGCCTTCCAGGAGGCTGGCGCCAGCATTTCGGGCAAAGCCTCCGAGATCGCCGCCGCGACCGACCTGCTGCTCTGCGTTCGCCGCCCTGCCCAGGCTGTGGTGGCCGCCCTGCCGAAGGGTTCGGGCCTTGTCGGCCAGTTCGAGCCGCACCTCGCCGACGATCTGATCGCGCAGGCAAAGGCTGGCGGTCTCATCCTGCTGGCGATGGAAAAAGTGCCGCGCATCACCCGCGCGCAGGCCATGGACGCGCTCTCCTCGCAGGCCAACCTTGCCGGATACCGCGCCGTCATTGAGGGCGCACAGATTTACGGCCGTGCCATGCCGATGATGATGACGGCGGCCGGAACAGTCGCCCCGGCCAAGGTTTTCGTCATGGGGGCGGGCGTTGCGGGCCTGCAGGCCATCGCCACCGCGCGCCGTTTGGGCGCTGTCGTGACCGCGACGGACGTGCGCCCCGCCGCAAAGGAACAGGTCGCCTCGCTCGGCGCGAAATTCATCGCGGTCGAGGATGAGGAGTTCAAGGCTGCCGAGACCGCAGGCGGCTATGCCAAGCAGATGTCGCCGGAATACCAGGCCAAGCAGGCTGCACTGACCGCCAGCCACATCGCAAAGCAGGACATTGTGGTCACCACCGCGCTGATCCCCGGCCGTCCTGCGCCCGTGCTGGTCACGGCGGACATGGTCGCGGCGATGCGGCCCGGCTCGGTGATTGTCGACATGGCGGTCGCGCAGGGCGGAAACTGCCCGCTGTCGAAGGCCGACGAGATCGTCGAAACCGGCGGGGTGAAGATTGCCGGCTTCTCCAACCTTCCCGCCCGCATTGCCGCTGATGCGTCCGCTCTCTATGCGCGCAACCTGCTGGCCCTGCTGGCACTGCTGACGGGCGAGGGCGGCGTATTTTCCCCGAAGTTCGACGACGAGATCGTCGCGTCCATGGCGCTGGCGGGCGCGCCTGCCCCCGCCGACGTCCAGGCCGACGCGTAAGGAGTTTTCACATGCGCAAGACACTCGCCCTTCTCCTCCTGCCGCTGGCGTTCGCGTTTCCGGCCTTCGCAGCGGGCGGTGAGGCGGCCATCGACCCGACCGTCTTCCGCCTCGCCATCTTCGTGCTGGCGGTGTTTGTCGGATATTACGTGGTCTGGTCGGTGACCCCGGCCCTTCACACGCCGCTCATGGCCGTCACCAACGCGATTTCCTCGGTCATCATCGTCGGCGCGCTGATCGCAGCGGCCGCCACGGTTGGCGGAAACGGCATGCTGGCCAAGGCGCTCGGCGGCATCGCGGCAGGTCTGGCCGCCGTCAACATCTTCGGCGGCTTCCTCGTCACCCAGCGCATGCTCGCAATGTACAAGAAGAAGGAGAAGTGAAGATGACGCGCTCACGCCTCACGCGTGTCTGGTTCGCCCTCTTCGGCGCGCTCATGCTGGCTGCCGCAGCCGCCTGCACACCGAAGGATGCCGATACGGGCGCTTTCGACCGCGCGAGCCTTCAGGCGGCGCAG
Organism: Hyphomonadaceae bacterium; assembly: GCA_041736285.1. Classification (GTDB taxonomy): domain Bacteria; phylum Pseudomonadota; class Alphaproteobacteria; order Caulobacterales; family Hyphomonadaceae; genus JBGSUF01. Next base: position 2,481 of record JBGSUF010000267.1, read on the forward strand.
GATGAATATGATCGCCGCTTTGCCGAACGCGACTTTGCCGCGCTGGTCGAACACGGACTGCCCAAGCCCTTGCTGAGGGTCTTTCTCGAAGACGAGGGGCTTTCGGAAGGCGACGAGGACACCCTCCGCGCGGCCACGGCGAGCGAATTCGCTGTCGTCTTCGCCAGCATCGACGAGATGACCTACACGTCCGACATCGCCGCCGCGCGCCTCGCCCTGACCGACACCGGACGGCCCTATGCCTTCATACCGACCGTGATCAACATCGGGATCAACGGCATGAAGATGAAGGCAGAAGTCGATATTCTGGCCATTGTGGACGACGGCCGCTGGTATTTCCTGAACCCCGCCGACGAAGATACCGTGCGCAGCTTCAAGCGCGCCTTTCCAGATCTCGAACCACTCAACATCAAGGTGCAGAGGAACAGGGTTGTCAGCCGATGACCCCGCGGCCCATCCCGACGGCGGGCCAGGCCGCCTGATTTGCGCTTGCATCGACCTTCATCTGCCAGGCTCGGTCTGGTCTCAAACGTCTCAGCCCTGATCGGGGAACTTACGCTATGAACGCCAACATCGCCGCCCTGCTGTATCTGGCCTCCGGCATCCTCTTCATCCTCGCCCTGCGCGGGCTCTCCAGTCCGGAGACCGCGCGCGCGGGCAATCGCAACGGCATGATCGGGATGGCCATCGCGGTGGGCACAACGCTCGCCCTCCTCTTCCAGCAGGGAAGTCTGGACGCGATGACGCTCGGCTTCATCGGGGGCGGCGTGCTGATCGGCGGCGTGATCGGCGCATTGATCGCCCGGCGCATCCCGATGACGGCCATGCCGCAGTTGGTCGCCGCCTTCCACAGCCTTGTCGGCCTGGCGGCGGTGCTCGTCGCCGGCGGCGCGCTGATGGCCCCCTCCAATTTCGGCATCGGTGTTCCGGGTAATATCGCGCTGATCTCCCTGATCGAACTTTCCATCGGAAGCGCGATCGGCGCGATCACGTTTTCCGGGTCCGTCATCGCCTTCGCCAAGCTCAACGGCAACATGAGCGGCAAGCCCATCATGCTGCCAGCCCGCCACCTCCTGAACATCGCACTGGCGGCGGCCATCATCGTGCTGGTCGTCCTGCTCGTTCAGTCCGGCGGGTCGGCGACATGGGCGTTCTGGGCGCTGACGGCCATCGCCTTCGTCATCGGCGTAACCCTCATCATCCCGATTGGCGGGGCGGACATGCCGGTCGTCGTCTCGATGCTGAACTCCTATTCCGGCTGGGCCGCCGCCGCGCTCGGCTTCACGCTGGGCAATATCGCCCTCATCATCACCGGCGCGCTGGTCGGTTCGTCCGGCGCCATCCTCTCCTACATCATGTGCAAGGCGATGAATCGCAGCTTCATCTCGGTCATCCTTGGCGGGTTCGGCGGCGAGGATGCGGCGATAGCGGGCGGGGCGCGCAATGACCGCCCGGTGAAGATCGGCTCTGCAGACGACGCTGCCTTCATCATGAAGAATGCCTCCAAGGTCATCATCGTCCCCGGCTATGGCATGGCCGTCGCGCAAGCCCAGCATGCGCTCAAGGAGATGGCGGAAAAGCTCAAGGCGGAGGGCGTCGACGTCCGCTATGCCATCCACCCCGTCGCAGGCCGCATGCCCGGCCACATGAACGTGCTGCTGGCCGAAGCGCAGGTGCCCTATGATGAAGTGTTCGAGCTTGAGGAGATCAACTCCGATTTCTCGACCGCCGACGTAGCCTTCGTCATCGGTGCCAATGACGTCACCAACCCGGCCGCCAAGACCGACAAGACCAGCCCGATTTACGGCATGCCGATTCTCGACGTGGAAAACGCCCGCACGGTGCTGTTCGTGAAGCGCTCGCTGGGGTCTGGCTATGCCGGGGTCGAGAACGAGCTGTTCTTCAAGGACAACACCATGATGCTGCTGGCCGACGCCAAGAAGATGGTCGAGGAAATCGTCCGCGCCATCTGAGCGCTGTCACTGATGCAAACAAGATACATTCTCAGACAACCGGAACCAAACTCAGCTTCGCCGCTTTCATGTCCATGACACTTGCGT
>JBGSUF010000350.1:0-3800 GCA_041736285.1 Hyphomonadaceae bacterium
GTTGCCAGCACCACATCGACGCTGCCCTCCGCCGCCGCGCTCCGCCGCGCCGCTGCGATCCCCACCGCCGTATGCGGGCAGACCAGCCACCCCGTTTCCCCATGGGTGCGCCGCATCTCCGCCATCGTGGTCTCATCGTCCACGGTTTCCGCCCTGATCTTGAGGCATCCGAGCGGCCCGGCCACCTGTGACGGCAACTCCGCCAGGCCCGTCGCCGCGAAATCGTCGTAAACCCTGCGAACCAGCGCGGCATCACGGCCCGACATCTCGTAAATCAGCCGCTCCAGATTGCTCGGCAGCGCAATGTCCATGGCCGGACTCGGCGTTGCGACCGCCGCCATCCGTTCCAGCCGCCCGGCCCGGAACACATCCGCCAGCGTCCGGTTGGCATTGACCGCCGCCACCATGTCCAGCCCGTTCAGCATGCCGCAACGCGCCGCGACATAGCCTGCCAGCGCATCGCCGAAATTCCCCGTCGGCACGATGAAGCGGATCGGCGTGTCCGCGCCCAGCGCCGCCTGCGTCGTGGCGAAATAGACAGACTGCGCCGCAATCCGCGCCCAGTTGATCGAATTGACCCCCGTCAGCGCCACATCCGCGACAAATGCCCGGTCGGCAAACAGCGCCTTCACCACCGCCTGCGCCGCGTCGAAATCGCTCGTCAGCGCGAGGTTGTGAACGTTGTCGGCCCCGGTCGTCGTCATGAAGAGGCGCTGGACCGGAGAAATCCGCCCGTGCGGGTGCAGGATGATCAGGTCGACATTCTCCCGCCCTGCAAACGCCGCCGCCGCCGCCCCGCCCGTATCGCCAGAAGTTGCGCAGATCACCGTCAGCCGCTGCCCGCGCGCGCCAAGGATCGCATCATAGAGCTGGCCGATGGCCTGCATCGCCACGTCCTTGAACGCCAGTGTCGGCCCGTGATGCAGCTCCATCATGAACCGCCCCGGCCCGAGCTGGGTCAGCGGCGCAACCGCCTTGTGCGCAAACCCCGCATAGGCCGTGCGCGCGATCTCAAGCACCACATCCTGTGGCAACGAATCGCCCGCAAACGCCGACAACACCCGCGCGGCCACCTCATGATAGGCGCTGCCGCGCGCTGCCGGTCCAAGGGCCGGCCAGTCCAGCGGAACGTAGAGGCCGCCGTCCGGGGCCAGTCCCGTCATCGCCGCCGTCGCAAAGTCGACTGCCTCCGCGCCGCCGCGCGTCGATACATATCTCATCGTCAGCCTCCCTCGCGCCGAAAGCGCAGCCGCCCCCTGCCGTGATGGAAAGCGAGGTAAACCCCGATCAGCGCCAGCGCCAGCCCCCACCATGTCAGCGCATAGCCGAGATGCCGGGCGGGCGGCAATTCCTCCATCACCGCCGGGTCCGCCCACGGGTTGAGCGCGCGCGCAAACAGCCCGGATGCGAGCCGCCCCTCCGGATCGCGCACCATCACCTGCTCAGGCTCATAGACCAGCGGCCCGGCCACATCCTCCACGCCCATGCGCAACAGCGCCGCCTTGGCGTCCATGGCAAACCACACATCCTCCTGCGGCTTGTCCTTTGGCGTGAAGACGCTGCGCCGCACCGGCACCTCAAGCGCGATGAAACGTCCCGACACCATCTCGGGGATCTCATCCGTGACCGGCGCGGCATTCACAGCCAGCAACACATCCACCGGCGCAATTCCGGAGACCGGGCCGCCGGGCGAAAGCGCCACCGGCACATAACGCCGCCAGGCCGACTGGCCCTTGAAAATGCCATAGACCTGCTGCGTGCGCGCGCCGGGCGGAAGCTGCGGATAAAGCGCCATTTCACGGAAGGCCGGAGGCGGGGCCGCCGCGATGGCCGTCTTCTCGAAATAGCGATCGAGTTGCCAGTGCCCGAGCCAGCCGAGCACACCCAGCGAAAGAATCGCCAGCACCGTCATCAGGGGAAGTGGCCGGAAATACATGCGCATGCTCCACAAGACGGGTCCCGTGCCGCCGCCCGCCGACGACAAGGAGGACATTGAGGGAAGACATTGAGGGAAGACTTTGAGGGAAGACATCGGCCCCGAACGAGAAAGGGGGAGAACACCGCCTCCCCCTCCCCCCTGACTGTCATTCCGAACGGATCAGTATGAGCCGCCAAACACCAGGTGCGGCGTCACGTAGACGAAGGCGAACAGGAACAGCCACACCACATCGACAAAGTGCCAGTACCAGGCCGCCGCCTCGAAACCGATATGCTTTTCGGGCCGCAATCCCCCTGTCAGAAGCCGGAGCAGGCAGACGATCAGGAACAGCGTCCCGATGATGACGTGTGCCCCGTGGAAGCCCGTCGCCATGAAGAAGGCCGAGCCATACAGCGTGCCGTCATAGGTGAAGCCCGCAATGCTGTACTCGTAGAACTGCAGCGTCGAGAACAGCATGCCGAGCAACACCGTGAGTGTCAGGCCAAGCGCGGCCCCGTTCCGGTCATTGTGCTGGAGCGCGTGGTGCGCCCACGTTACCGTCGTGCCGGACAGGAGGAGGATCAGCGTGTTCATCAGCGGCAGGTGGAAGGGATCGAACGTCTCCACACCGGCCGGCGGCCAGTCCTTGAACTTGCTCAGTTGTTCGTTGAACAGCGGGTTGACAACGTCCCACGTCCCGCCGACGCGCGCATCGTGAAAGATCGCAAACTCGAAGAAGCCCCAGAACCACGCGACGAAGAACATCACTTCCGACGCGATGAACAGGATCATCCCGTAGCGCAGGCCGATCTGCACCACCGGCGTATGATCGCCCGCGCGGCTTTCCTTGATGACGTCGCCCCACCAGCCAAACAGCACCCAGGTCAGTATGACCGTGCCGACCAGCAGCACCCAGGGATGACCCTTGCCGAGCACGGCGTACATCGCTGTGCCCTCGGCCGCAAAACCCTTCATCAGGACGACCGCGCCGATCGCCATGGTGAACAGCGCCAACGAGGCCAGCACCGGCCAGGGCGACGGATCGACCAGATGGTAATCGTGTTTCACTTCACCGTGCGCCATGGATTCAATCCCCTCGCATCTCTGTTTGCCCGAGACTCACAATTGCAGCCTCATAATCACTTCCCGCCGCCGTCGGCAACAGCTCCCGTAACAGAAGCCGCAACGACGTCAGCCTTTTCCGACGGAAAAAATGTGTAGGACAGGGTGATGGTGCCGACATCGCGCAGGTTGCGCTCCTCGTCCATCGCCGCGTCCACGAAAAACACCACCGGAAGCTGCATCGTCTCGCCCGGCTGGAACACCTGATCGACAAAGCAGAAGCATTCCAGCTTGCTGAAATAAGGGCCGGCCTTGTGCGGCGTGACATTGTAGGACGCCACCGCCCGGACCGGTTTGTCCGACGTGTTCGTCACATGATAGAAAGCCAGCGCATTGGTCCCGAGCGGCACCTTGATCGACACCTGATCCGGCGCAAACTGTATCGGCAAACCGTTGACGTTGGCGTCGAAGCGGATCGTCACCTCGCGCTCGATCGCGCCCGATGGCGGGGCCGAGGCAATACGGGTCGTTCCGCCAAAACCGGTGACATTGCAGAAGGCGTCGTAAAGCGGCTTGGACGCAAAGGCGACGCCCAGCATGGCGAGGGCTGCACCGGCCAGCACGGCCGCCGTCAGTTTCGTGCCCGTCATCGCCCTGTCTCCTCGTTCTGCCATTCCAGCACTGTGCCGACACCGACCTGCGCCCGCGCCTCACGCTCGCGCGCCATCTGGTAGGAGCCCTCGCTGAGCCGCGCCACCGTCACCACCGCCACGATCAGGATGAAGCTGACCAGTGCCAGCGCGATCCAGCGGCTGCGCCC
>JBGSUF010000003.1:0-3438 GCA_041736285.1 Hyphomonadaceae bacterium
CTGCGCCGATCCGCGCGCGCCGGAGCGGTTGCTGTCGGGGGAGATTGCGGCGCTGGAGGCACATGAAGGGCGGCTGATGATCAGTGGCTGGAAGCCGCTGTCGCCGCGCTCCGAAAGTGTGCTGGTGCGAACGCTGCATGCCTGGGGACAACAGGGCTGGTTCTGTCATCAGATCATGCGTCTCGGCGCAGGACAGTCTCCGCAGAAGACGGTGGGCGTGCTGGGCGGGCTGATGCGGATGCAGGCGGCGACCAGGCGAGCGGCGCGCGAGCGGATAAAGGCGCAGCGGACAGGGCCGGGGCAGGCAAGGGCGGGGCGAAAAGGGTCGGCGACGCCTCAGAAGAAGGGGAAGCCGCGGCGCTCCAGCGACTTGCGGCAGGACTGAAGCTGGGTGTCGTAGCGATAGGCTGTGTCGCCGACGCGCCGGGCCACGTCGAGCAAGGCCGGCTTGCCGCGCCAGCTGCCGCGCTGGTAGCCGGTCGGGCCTTCATGATAGGCGAGATATTGTGACACCGCGTCCGTCTTTCGCAGGCCGGTCAGCCGGTGGACGTGATCGACATACCAGCCGATGAAGTCCGTTGCATCATTGAAATCATTGCGATCGGCGCCGCGTCGCCCGGTTTCGCTGCGATACTGGTCCCATGTGGAATCGAGGGCCTGCGCATAGCCATAGGCGCTGGAGGGGCGCTTGCCGGGGACGAGGCCGAAAAACTGGCGGCGGCCACGCGGCGGGCGAGCATCGTCGACAAAACCGCTCTCCTGACGAATGAAGGCGAGTTGCAGGCCGATCGGAGCACCCCAGCGCTTTTCGGCGGCCGCGGCCGCGTCGAACCAGTCCTTGCGGTCATCGAAGATGTCGCAAAGATTGGCTTGCTCGCGCGCGGTCGGCGGGGTCGTGGCGCAGGCGGCGACGGCCAGTGGCAGGGACAGGACGAGGGCGAGAAGATGAGCGCGCATGGTGGAAGGATAGCGTGGCAAGGGGTTGGATTCTGGTTAATTCGATGAAGGATTGCCGACGCAGCGGCGGAACGCAAAAACCCCTCCCGGCTGTCCGGAAGGGGTTTCGGCGGCGGAGCCGGTCAGGACCGGATCAGCACTTGTAGTACATGTCGAATTCGACGGGATGCGGGTGCATCTCGTATCGCATCACCTCTTCCATCTTCAGTTCGATGTAGGCGTCGATCTGGTCGTCATCGAAGACATTGCCCTTCTTGAGGAAGGCGCGGTCGCCGTCGAGGGCTTCCAGCGCTTCGCGCAGCGACCGGCAGACGGTCGGGATGTCTTTCAGCTCTTCGGGCGGGAGGGCGTAGAGATCCTTGTCCATCGCGTCGCCGGGGTGGATGCGGTTCTCTATCCCGTCGAGGCCGGCCATCAGGAGCGCCGAGAACGCCAGGTAAGGGTTGGCGGTCGGGTCCGGGAAGCGGGTCTCGATACGCTTGCCCTTCGGCGAGGGCACGAACGGGATGCGGATCGACGCCGAGCGGTTGCGCGACGAGTAAGCCAGCAGCACCGGCGCTTCATAACCCGGCACAAGACGCTTGTAGGAGTTTGTCGACGGGTTGGTCAGGGCATTCAGCGCGCGGGCATGCTTGATGATGCCGCCAATGTAGAACAGGCACATTTCCGACAGGTCGGCATAGCGATCGCCCGCGAACATCGGGGTTGAGCCATTCCAGATCGACTGGTGGACGTGCATCCCCGAACCATTGTCGCCGAAATAGGGCTTCGGCATGAAGGTCGCCGTCTTGCCGTAGGAATGGGCGACGTTGTGGATGACATACTTGTAGAGTTGCATCCGGTCGGCGCACTTGGTCAGCGTCGTGAACCTGGTGCCAAGCTCATGCTGGGCCGGGGCAACCTCGTGGTGGTGCTTTTCCGGCTCCATTCCAAGCTCGCCCATGATGGCCAGCATTTCCGAGCGCATGTCCTGTTCGCTGTCGACCGGCGGAACGGGGAAATAGCCGCCCTTCGGACCGGGGCGATGGCCCATATTGCCCATGTCATAGGCACGGTCGGTGTTGGCGGGAAGCTCGGTCGAATCAAACTCGTAACCGGTCTTGTTCGGCTTGGTGGACCATTTCACATCGTCGAAGATGAAGAATTCCGCTTCCGGGCCGAAATACGCGGTCGTGCCGATGCCGGTCGACCGCAGATAGCTTTCCGCCTTCTTGGCGGTGGTGCGCGGGTCGCGGTTATAGGCCTGACCGGTCATCGGTTCGAGGATGTCGCACATGATGGCGATGGTGGTCTGCTGGAAGAACGGATCAACAATCGCGGTTGAGGCGTCCGGCATCAGCACCATGTCTGACTCGTTGATCGCCTTCCAGCCGGAGATGGACGAGCCGTCAAACATCGTGCCGTCCACAAACAGGTCGGCGTCAATCATGGAGCGATCAAAGGTGACGTGCTGCATTTTGCCGCGCGGATCGGTGAACCGCAGGTCGACGAACTGGGCATCCTTGTCGTGGATGAGCTTGAGAACTTCTTCAGACATACTTCCCTCCTTGGAGAATCATTGAGCCTTGCCAGATTCCGGCATGCCAGACCCGGGAACTGTTAACCCGGTGTGTCACAGAATGCAGCAGGGCGCGAGTGGTGCTCAGAGCGCCGTGTTGCCGCGTTCACCGGTGCGGATGCGCAGGACGTCGATGACGTCGGTGACGAATATCTTGCCGTCGCCGATCTTGCCAGTGTGGGCTGCCTTGGCGATGGCCTCAATGGCCGGCTCCAGTTGCTCGTCGGACAGGATGACGTCGACGCGCAGCTTCGGCAGGAAGTCGACAACGTATTCAGCGCCGCGATAAAGCTCGGTGTGGCCGCGCTGGCGGCCAAAGCCCTTGACCTCCGTCACGGTCATGCCCTGCAGGCCGATTTCGTGGAGCGCTTCCTTCACTTCGTCGAGTTTGAAGGGCTTGATGATGGCTTCGATCTTTTTCACGCGATTTCCCCGTCGTTGCGATCCGTCGTCATCTGCGGATAAAAGAATGGGTCGGGGCGGGCAATGAATTGCAGGACACGGACGGGAGGCGGTTTCCAATTGGGTCAGGAATTGCGCATTTGCTCCACAACTTGCCCAACAAGCGAGCAGCCGCAATGATGTCTCAGCAGGAACACTGGTATGAATACGCCGTATTGACACCCGCGCAGATGGCCGACGCCGACCGGCATGCGATCGCCCGCGGCGTTGATGAGGCGTTGCTGATGCAGCGGGCGGGCGAGGCGGTGGCCGCTGACGTCGCAGCGACATGGCCCGATGGGCCGGTGACGGTGCTGTGCGGGCCGGGAAAGAATGGCGGGGATGGCTATGTCGCGGCCAACGCGCTGCGGCAGGGCGGCCGTGATGTGGTGGTCTTCGCTGCAGACGCTGGTCCGCCGGAGCGTGAAGCGCCAGGACGGCCGAAGCCGGGATGGGGGATGGCGCCTGTGCGTCCGTTGGCC
>JBGSUF010000015.1:0-1554 GCA_041736285.1 Hyphomonadaceae bacterium
AGCGCGCGCTCAGCCCCTCGACGCACACACCCAGCCGCCGCGGCCCGGACCATGTCCGCACCGCCTCAAAGCTCAGCCCGGAGGCGGACAGCCGCGCTTCCAGCATCTTCGCCAGATCGCTCTCGGCCTTGGCCTGCATCCGCGCGGGGATTTCTTCAGAAAGCAGTTCGAGGAGAAGCTGTGCCATCACGCCGCCTCCCCCGCACGCGTCGATTCCTGCCTCGCCCAAAGCTCCGCTGCGCCGCGCGCCAGATCGCGGACCCGGCCGATATAGGCCTGCCGCTCGGTCGGGCTGATCGCCCCGCGCGCATTGATGAGGTTGAAGATATGGCTCGCCTTCAGGGCATAGTCATAAGCGGGCAGCGGCAGCCCCGCCTCCCGCAACGCGCCCGACTGTCGCTCGCAATCGACAAACCAGCGCAGCAACATGTCGACATCGGCATGGGTGAAGTTGAAATGGCTCTGCTGCACCTCGTTCTCGTGGAAGACATCGCCATAGCTCAGCGGAACGTCCGAGCCCGGATCGTTGAACGCCATCTGGTAGACGTTGTCGACGCCGAGCACATACATGGCCAGCCGCTCCAGCCCATAGGTCAGTTCTCCGGAGACCGGGTTCACGTCCAGCCCGCCCACCTGCTGGAAATAGGTGTATTGCGACACCTCCATCCCGTCGCACCAGACTTCCCAGCCCAGCCCCCACGCGCCGACGGTCGGGTTCTCCCAGTCATCCTCGACAAAGCGGATATCGTGCACGCTCTGGTCGATCCCGATGGCGTCCAGCGAGCCCAGATAGAGATCCTGCAGGTTTTTCGGGTTCGGTTTCAGAATGACCTGGAACTGATAATAATGGCCGAGCCGGTTGGGATTTTCCCCATAGCGCGCATCCGACGGCCGCCGCGACGGCTGGACATAGGCGGCCCGCCACTCCTTTGGCCCCAGCGCGCGCAGCACGGTCGCCGGGTGGAGCGTGCCCGCGCCCACTTCCATGTCATAGGGCTGAAGGATCACGCACCCCTGCGCCGCCCAGTAATTCTGGAGCCGCAGGATGATGTCCTGAAAACAGGTCGGCTTTTCCGCGCTCGTCTTGCCCATGGCCATGCGTGAAACACTCCGGTGCGATCCTATGCGACCCGAGTGCTAGCCCTGCCCGCGCCGCGGCGCAACAGCCTGTTAGTCGCGTGATTCCGCGTGGTCCGCCGATTGCGGGCCACCATTGAACACGAGGCGATAAAGCATCGGGTGAGACATTGCCCCGAGAAAGAGCCCGCCAAACGTACCGAGAAGGATGAGGAGACCAAACATCGCAATTCCTTTCCTGCCCTATGAAATGGGGGATCATGCCCCCTGTCTCAAGAGGCGCAGGAATTGGTCGGTTCAGGTCAGCGCTTCATTTCACCGCCGCCCGGGGGTTGCCGCGCCAAGCCTGATCTCACCGCCAGCCTCCACAGCCTGCAGGAAGCCGCTCGCCCCCTCCCCCTCATGCAGCACCTGCCCCGCCAGAAGCCGCAGCGGTCCCGGACGCAGCCCCTTGCGCGCCGTCACGATCACCCGCGA
>JBGSUF010000021.1:0-11470 GCA_041736285.1 Hyphomonadaceae bacterium
CTGCCCGTTGAGCCGCCGCCGCCGCCCGTGGCGACGAACGCAGCGTATCGCCGCCTGCCCGAGCCGCCCATGCCGCAGCGTGTCTCCCCGCCTCTGGATGGCTATGGCTATTGCCAGGCGTTCTACGACAATTACTGGGCCGAAGACGGCGGGCTCGTGACGCTTCGCGACGTGTTCTGCAAAGAGAATGACGGGGAATATCGGCGCGTTCTGTCCGATTTCTCGGTTTCCGCGCAATAGTTCAAATTTGCAGCAATTTGTTTACGGCTGTCGCGCAGTCTGCGTCACATGGCAAACGCATTTCCTCTTGCGCTGGACTTCCACAGACGTGTCGTCGGCCGTGACGGCGAAACGCTGGTGCGCGCATACGTGTTCGAAACGGGGCCGGGCGAGCGCTATGCCATGGACTCAAGCACACTGCACGGCGATCCGGGCCTTCTGATGCCGATCACGCCGGTCTTCACCACGGTAATCTATGTGCTGGAGATGCTGGCCCTCTGCCTCATCGTTGCAGGCGTCGTTGCGGCCTTCCTCGTGACGCCCTGGCTGCTCGTGCCGGGCGTTGCCGGGGGATTGCTGATGCGGCGGATCAATCGGCGCGTGGTGGCGCGCATGGCTGAAACCGCCGTGCGGGAACATGGCAGCGACTTTACATACCTTTATCAGTCCGGATTGATCTGGCGGCTCTGAAGCAAACTTGCCGGTTCACGGGGTCGAGGCAGCGGGCGGCTCGGGCAGATCCAGAAGCCTGCGGGCGGCGCGACGATGCTGTGGCCGGATATGGCTGCCGACAATGCCGAGAGCGGCGGCGAGCACTGTTGCATCGTCTGTAAAGCCGAGGCCGACAATTACATCCGGCAGGGCATCGGCCGGGATGACGAAGTATGCGAGCGCGCCGAACAGGACAGCCCTCACCTTCACGGGCGTGCGGTCATCCATGGCGCAATACCATGCAGCGGCGAGGTCGTCGGCAAAGGGCAGCCGCGCGGCAAACCTCAGGAGCTTGTGGACGAAACCCGAGCGGACGCGCCGTTCGGCCGTTTCCGGAGGCATGTCCAGGATGGCGGCGATGTCTGGCGCAAGACCTTCCCGGCCCTGCCCCTTGGCAAACAAAGGGTCAGGCGCCGGGGGAACCGGCGGTGACTCGGGTATCGGGGCCGGAGGCGTCTTCTTTTTCCAGAACATGATCTGAAATTGGCGATGCCGGGCGACGCGGTCAAGCGGGCCGTTCAGCGCATTCAGCCTTCCAAGAGCCGCCGCGCGATAACGTGCGCCTGAATCTCGCCTGCACCCTCGAAGATGTTCAAAATCCGTGCATCCTGCAGCACGCGGCTGATGGCATATTCGAGCGCGAACCCGTTGCCACCATGGATTTGCAGTGCATTGTCCGCGGCGGCCCAGGCGACGCGGGCTGCCAGCAGCTTGGCCATGCCGGCCTCCAGGTCGCAACGCTTGTCCTCGTCCTTCTGGCGGGCAGAGAAATAGGTCAGCTGGCGCACGCCGATCAGTTCGGCCGCCATCATCACCAGCTTGTTGGCGACACGCGGGAAGGCGAAAATCGGCTGGCCGAACTGGCTGCGGTCGAGGGCGTAGCGCAGGCCGAGCTCAAATGCGTTCTGAGCGACGCCCACAGCGCGGGCGGCGGTCTGGATGCGGGCGCTCTCGAAGGTCGCCATCAAGTGCCTGAAGCCGAGGCCCTCCACCCCGCCGAGCAGGCTATCGCCCGAGACGGTGAAATCGTCGAACGCGATTTCGTACTCCTTCATCCCGCGATAGCCGAGCACTTCGATCTCGCCGCCGCTCATGCCCTGCGCGGGGAAGGGGGTCGCGTCGTCACCGCGCGGCTTTTCTGCGAGGAACATCGACAGGCCGCGGAAATCCCGCGTTGACGGGTCGGTGCGGGCCAGCAGCGTCATGACGTCGGCGCGGACGGCGTGAGTGATCCAGGTCTTGTTGCCGGTCACGGTCCAGCTGCCATCCTCGCGGCGGGTCGCGCGGGTGCGCAGTGCGCCGAGGTCGGAACCGGTGTTGGGCTCTGTGAACACGGCCGTGGGGAGGATTTCAGCCGAGGCAATCGCCGGGAGCCAGCGCGCTTTTTGTTCCTCTGTGCCGCCAATCAGGATGAGCTCGGCTGCAATTTCCGAGCGTGTGCCGAGCGAGCCAACGCCGATATAGCCGCGCGAAAGCTCCTCGGAGACGACGCACATCGCGATCTTGCCGAGGCCCGAGCCGCCAAACTCCTCCGGAATGGTGAGGCCGAACACGCCCAGTTCCCCCATCTCGTTCAGGATTTCGATCGGGATATACTCATTGTTCATGTGCCAGGCGTGGGCATGGGGCACGACGCGGTCTTCGGCAAACTTGCGGAAGGTGTCGCGGATCATCTCCATCGTCTCGTCGAGGCCGGTGTCCTCGACGGTGGCGCGGCCCAGCGCATCCGGCAGAAGGGCGGCTGCCTCAGCGATCGTTTCGCGCGACTTGCCGTCGGCGATGAGCGCGGTGAGTTCCGGCGCGGTGAAAAGCCGATCGGCCAGCGCCGCGATGCCGAGATCGCCCGGCCGGATCATTTCCAGCTGCGTCATCGGCAGACCGCCACGCAACTGGCTGAGGTATTCGGCAAAGAGGATGCGGGAGAAGATGCTCTCCACCGCGCCGAACCGCCCCGCCAGCGACATCCGGGCGGCCCAGTCCGAAACCTCGGTCAGCGTCGCCGCATACGTCGCAATCCATGACAGGCCGTGGGCGACGTGCTGCTGCGCGTCGAGCAGGCGGCGATCGATCCGACCGCCTTCGGTGACGAGGACGGCGACGGCCGAACGGGCGGCCTCGGCATATTCGCGCGCGGCGGCGGCCTGTGAAAGCGTGCCGGGCACATCACTGGTCCCAAGCGCAGCCTCATCCATCAAATGCCCGTCCATGTCGCTCTCCGTCATGTCTGTCTGATTTTCCTGTCAATCTCAATCTAGCGCAAGGGCGGGTGCGCGACCAGCCCTTGTTGCGGTGCAGCGCAAAAATTTCGTTCACCTGTACCAGAGGCATGACCGGCGGAATGGTTAACAGATCGGGCCATTTTGTTAACCAAGTGGCGGTTGATGGAATGTTAAATTTACCAGATATTTACCTCAGAAATTCGGGCGCAAGAAGCGCCACCTCCCCCGAAAAAATGACCCCCAAATGCTCAGTCACAGGAGCTCTGCATCATGAATCCGTATGCTCGTTTTGGACTTGTCTCAAACTCGGTCTCGGCGGCGATCGTCGTCGGGGCCCTCGCCGTGGCCGGACCACAGATATTCTCAGCCATCACCAGCGCGGCCGGACCCGGCCCGGCCATGTGGGGCGCGCTTGCTGGCGCCGTTACCGTGCTGGTCGTGTTCTGGCTGACGCTGACCGAAGCAATTTTCCCGGTCCTGTTCCGCTTCAACAGCGTGCGCAAGTTCGTGCTCGGCAAATACTATATCGAGGGCACCTGGCTGCAGGCGGAAAAGGGTGACGGCGTTGCCCGCATGGCGGTCATCGACATCCAGCCGTCGGGCAAGTCCTTCATCTTCTCCGGCTACGCGCTGAACCAGGACCTCGAAATCGAGAGCAACGCGCTGATCGAATTCTCGAAGTTCGAATGGCCCTTCATGACCTACAAGTATCGCAACACGCTGTCGGACGGTGCTGACGGCCAGCGCGAAGGTGTCGGCGAAATCCAGTTCGAGATGAACAGCGACAGTGCCCGCCGCTATAACGGCTACGTCCAGCACGTGAAGAATGCCATCCGCCTGAAGATCGAGGGCACCAAGCTGACCCGTGGGTCGGAAGTTCGCAAGCTGCGCTCGCTGCAGGGCCGTGAAGAAGTGTTCGGCAAGTACTGGGATCTGTTCTTCAATCGCGGTCTGCGCCGTGAGGTCGAGATCGCTGCCCGCACCGCCGCCGCCAGCAGCGCTGATGTCCGCCGCACCCGCAAAGCCGAAGTTCGCCCCGCCGATCTGCGTCCTGCCGCCCCGGTCGAGATCAGCCGCGAGGAGCATGAGGCCGCCGTCGTGGAACGCCGTGCCCGCGTCGAAGCTCAGAAGGCCGAGCTTGGCGAAACGGTGATCCCGCGCCGCCGCGTCTCCGACTGGTCGGAACTCGAAGTCGAAGCGGCCGCCGACGTCAGCGGTAGCGACACCATCGTCGCCCGCCGCGCGTCCGACACCGCCGCTCCCGCAGCGGAAAGCCCGGCCAAGTCTGTCGCCAACGGCACCGACTACCGCAATCGTCCGGTCCTCTGACGGGGAGGTCATCGTCGGTCGCGCCGGTGTCATCGCTCGCAGCGACTGGCGGAGAGGATCAGGAACGAAGGGCGGCTCACCAGAACGGTGGGCCGTTTTCGTTTGTGCTGCCGCGCCGCCTTCGTCTGGTCCGTTGTCAGCTGTCCGTTGTCAGCTGTCGGCTGGACGGTTGCGCAGCGAGAAGAAAAGGTCGCCGTCGAGGAGATCAGGA
The DNA here is from genome assembly GCA_041736285.1 of Hyphomonadaceae bacterium. Taxonomy (GTDB): domain Bacteria; phylum Pseudomonadota; class Alphaproteobacteria; order Caulobacterales; family Hyphomonadaceae; genus JBGSUF01. Next base: position 4,471 of record JBGSUF010000021.1, read on the forward strand.
TGCCAGGCGGCAAGCTCCGGCGAAAGGCGCACGCGGGACACATGGCAGGTGTCATGATGGCTGCGCAGGCGAAGGCGTGGGCCGGTTCCGCGCCGTTCTGCAGGGCTTCGGAAGGCCGACAGGCGTTGACGCAGGGCGCTGTCGCCGGCCTTGCGGGCAGACCGCCGCGCGCAGGCGATCAGCTCGTTTGTCGCCGTCTTGCCCTGCGCGCTGCGGTCCGGGCGAATGCCGCTGGCGGCGTCGTTCAGCGCATTCAGCCACGCCCCATGGACGGGGTCGAACGGATCGAGCGCGATGATCGCATCGTTTCCGGTCGGGACGAGAGGTGCAGGTGGCGCGCCGAACCTTTCGTGGGCCGCCAGCATGGCGAAACCGTGCGGCAGGCGGGAGACCAGCTGCAGGGTCTTGCCGGCCAGATAACGGTGCCAGTGCAATGGCCACTCGGTCCGTTCGCGGCCCTTCGCGCCAAGCCAGGGCTCGATGCCGACACGTGGATAGTTCGGCGCTACGATATGGTTGGAACTCAATGAAATGATCGCTGCGGCATGGGGATAGCGCGCGACCCGGCGCAGCAGGCTGCTGCCGACCCCCTTATGCTCGGGAAGGCAGATGAAAGTGTGGCCGCTCGCCACGTCCACCGGCCCGGAAGGTGTCAGAAGGCGCGAGATGTGCAGGCCAAGAAAGGCAATGATCTGCCCGCCATCCTCGATCACCCAGCCTGAGACATGCTCGCCCTGATGGGTGTTTTCAAACATCACCCATTTCCAGCCCTCAAGGCTGCGTTGCGGGAAGCCGACCGCCCCGGTCAACCTGATGATGCCGTCAATATCGCGCGGCTCGACCGGGCGGACACGGTTGTGCCTGCGTGTTGCGGCCGCTGCGGGTGCGGCGTTTTCAGCCGACGGGGCGATCCGGGATTTCAGGGCATTCTGCATGGCCGTAAAGTCTGATCTTTCCGAGGCGAGGCTGTTTGTGTCGGGCAAGCTCGCCCGGGCCTCGCACCAGCCCTGTGCGCAGGCGGCAGGAATGCAAGCTGGGGGCCGCAATTGCAATCCCCTTTCAGCCTGGAGGCCCAAGGTTGATTGAACGTGCCTTGCGGTGCGCACAGCGGTGCTCCAAGTGTATGCGCAGGGTTGGTGGCGTGCGCCGAGGTGGCAGCCATCGCGAGAAGCGCGCAGAGCGAGGGCGGCAAATGACTCCAGCAAAAGCCAATTCCGGCCAGTTCTTTGAAGATTTCCGTGTCGGGCAGGAGATCGTCCACGCAACGCCGCTGACGGTTTCTGCCGGTGATGTCAGCCTCTACCGGGCGCTGACGGGGGAACGGCATGTGCTTTATTCCTCGGCCGAGTTTGCCCGCGCAAACGGGATGGAGCACGCGCCGGTCGATCCGCTGCTGGCCTTTCATATCGTCTTCGGAAAGACGGTGCCGGACATCAGCCTGAACGCCGTGGCCAATCTCGGCTATGCGGACGGGGTGTTTCTGAAGCCGGTCTCGGCCGGGGATACACTGCGCGCGGTGTCGCAGGTGATCGGTGTGAAGGAAAACTCCAACGGCAAGACTGGCGTCGTGTATGTGCGCACGCACGGGCTGAACCAGGCGTCTGACACGGTGCTGAGCTATGTGCGTTGGGTCATGGTCAACAAGCGTGACGCGGCCACGCCTGCGCCGGAGCCGGTGGTGCCGGACCTGCCGGACGCCGTGCCGGCGGCGGCGCTGACGGGGCTTGCAAGCTATACCGGCTGGGATGACGCGCTTGCCGGTTCGCATTGGCGCTATGAGGACTATGCCGTCGGCGAGAAGATCGACCACGTCGACGGCATGACGGTGGAGGAGGCCGAACACCAGATCGCGACACGGCTCTACCAGAACACGGCCAAGGTGCATTTCGACGCCCACGCGCAGGCGGCGAGCCGGTTCGGGAAGCGCCTGATCTATGGCGGGGTGGTGATCTCGCTGGCGCGCTCGCTGTCTTTCAACGGGCTTGGCAATGCCTGCCAGATGCTGGCCATCAATGCCGGGACGCATTGCAACCCCCTGTTTGCGGGCGACACCGTCTATGCGTGGTCGCAGGTGCTGGACAAGGCGGAGATCGGAGACGGCACGGGCGCACTGCGGCTGCGGCTGGTGGCAACGAGGGACACACCGTGCGACAGCTTCCCGCTGAAAGGCGACGATGGGCGCTACCTGCCGGGCGTGTTGCTCGATTTCGACTACTGGGCGGCCATGCCGATGCGGAGTTGAGGCGATGGGCTTTGCCAGCCTCGATTCGCTGACGCAGGCGGCGGCGGCCATTGCTGTCTTCCTGTCGGCCATTGTCAGCCTGCTTGGAACGTCAGCCCGGCAGCGCGCCGTCGCCGAAGGCCGGGCGCGTGCGAGCGACCTGTGCGAACTGGCCGGGATATTCGAACCCAAGACGCTTCAGGATGTGTTCGGTCCGCCGACGATGGAGGGGTTCTGGCCGCACGTGACCATGCAGCGGGTCGCGCAGGTGCGCCGTCCTGCGGGGCATCTCCTGTCGGGCGATTTGGTCGATTATGCCTGCATGGCGGTGGCGGCGCTGAGCTTTTTCGTCGGCCACTGGATGGTGGACTTTCTGCTTTTCCTGGCGGTGGGAGCGCAGGTGTCGGGCTGGGTGCTGGCGACGCGCCTGCCGCGCATGGGCTGAGCGCGGCAAGGACCGGTGCACGAAAAAGTACACGAAAAAGGGGCCGGCGCGAGGCCGACCCCTTCAATCATCCGGCAAAAGCGCCGAAGATCAGTCCGAATGGCCAGCGCAGGCTGACCCGTTCCGGCCGATCAGTTCGGGGAGACTTCGCCCTCGACTTCGGCGGCGGCGTCCGCGGCATCCGTCATCGCGCCATCAACGGCGGCTTCGACGTCAGCGGCAACGTCGCCAGCGGCGTCCATCGCGTCCGAAGCTGCGCCTTCGATGGCGTTGCCGGCGTCGGTCGCCATTTCGCCAGCGGCGTCCATGGCATCGGTTGCGCCTTCGACAACAGCGTCGCCGGCAGCCGAGGCGGTTTCGGCGGTCGCGTCAACGGCGTCGCCGACCACTTCGCCAGTGGCTTCAGCAGCATCGGTGACGGCTTCGGTGGTGGCCGCAGCGGCGTCTTCAACGGTTTTGGCGGCTTCTTCGCCCGACGAGCACGCAACGATCGCGAACGCGAAAAGCGACGCGCCAACGAGGCGGATGGTGTTCATGTTATTGGTGGTCATGTGTCTGCCCTCTCTGAATTGAGACAAGCGGGATAAGCATCGAAAGGCAGAAAATGTCAAGGCACGGTTAATTTCGTGCAAGAATCGGGAAAGGATTTGCCTTATCTCGCCACAATCTGCCCAAAATGTGCCGCAATCCAGCGCGCAACCCGTTCGCTGTCCAGCGGCTGCGACAGTGTAAGCGCCGCCCGCTCGACCTGCTCTTCTGTCAGCGGGCGACCGAGACGCGACCTGTGCAGCGCGAGCGCGTAGGTCGCCGAAAACTCCGGATGTGCCTGAAGGCTGAGAAAGGGCGCGGTCTCATACATCAGGCCCGCATGGGGGGTGAATTCGGAGTGCGCGATGGTTCGTGCGCCAACAGGCGGGGTGATGACCTGATCCTGATGGCTGACGGCGAGCGACAGCGTGTCTGATCCGCCCTGCATCCAGCCGGGAAGGCTCGACAACTGGTAGCTGTGGCGGCCGAGGCCCCAGCCCTGCGGCGCTTTTGTCACCAGCCCGCCCATCGCCTGCGCCATTGCCTGATGGCCGAAACAGATGCCGACACCGGGCGTGCCGGCGGCGGCGGCCCAGCGGATGAAGTCCATCAGCCCCGGCATCCACGGCTCCGGGTCGTAGACGCCTGCCGGTGAGCCAGTCAGGAGAAACGCTTGGAGGCTTGCCGGGTCTGGCAGGGCGTCGCCGCGCGGTATGGAGACGGTCTCGAACGTCATGTCCGGCGCGGCGGGTGCCAGCAATGCTGCAAACATGGCGGGATAGTCCGGCCAGTCGGCACGGATGGGGGCGGGCACAAGGCCGGTCTCGATGATGGTGAGTTTCATGGCTGCGGGGTGTGCCGGAATGCTGGTGCGCTTGCAAGGGTCTGGCTGGGCAGGATCAGCCTTCGGCGATGAGGTCGGGGCTGTTGTTGCGGACATTCCCGACCGCTGGGCCGACCGGCCAGGCGTGCATGTCATCTGTCGGGAAAGGCTGAAACAGGCGTTCGGAGTCACGGCGCGTGGTGTCGAGCCATGCGCCATGGTCGCCGGGATGCAGGATGACAGGCATCCGTGTGTGCAGGCCGGCCATCAGGTCGTTTGGCGTGGTGGTGAGGATTGTGAAACTGTCGATTTCCGAGCCATCAATCATCGCCCGGTCCCACAGGCCGGCCATGCAGAACCAGCGGCGGTTGCGCAGGCCGATGGCAAAGGGCTGCTTGCGGCCCTTCTCGCCGGACCATTCATAAAAGCCCGACACCGGCACAAGGCAGCGATGGTGCCGGAAGGCACCGCGAAACGTCGCCGCCTCATGCACCGTTTCGCTGCGCGCGTTGAAGGTGGTGAAGGTCTTTTCCGACAACGGCTTTTTCCACCAGGACGGGACGAGGCCCCACATGGCGGGTGCCATTTCGAGACCGGGCTGGTGGTGCTCTCGCGGCCGGATGATGGGTTGGATGGTGGTCGGCGCGGCGTTATAGGTCGCCTCCGGGGCCTCCACGCCCTCCGGAAGGATGAGGTCGAGGGCCGAGGCATATTCTGCCCATGTCACGCCATGCCTGAAAAACCGTCCGCACATGACTTCAGGTTATGGCCGGGCCTGTGACATGCGCAAGCCTGCCGCCCGATCAATCGTCTTCGTGCTCAATCTTCTTCGTGATCAAGCTTCTTCGTGGTCAATCCTTGCCGAGAGTCTTGTGCCGCACTGTGCGCAGGAAAAGAAAAACCGCCAGAATGACGAGCGGCGCAGAAATGCCGGTCAACAGGCTGGCCCTGATGCCCGGAACGACGTCAGCGAGGGCCTTGGCCGCCACACCGATCAGGCCGATGGCGTAATAGGAGATGGCCACCGTCGACAGGGCCTCGACCGTGCTTTCGAGCTTGAACTGCTGGTCGGCGCGCTGGTTCATCGTGTCTAGCAGGGCGTTGTTCTGTTCTTGCCGGGCCAGGTCTATGCGCGTCCGGATGAGGGCGGCGTCGCGTTCGATGCGAAGGGCGACATCGCGCAGGCGTTCGCGTGCGGTCTCGCAGGTATCGACGGCGGGCACGAAGCGGCGGCGCAGGAAGACGGCCATGCGCTGCGCCCCCTGTATGCGCTGCTCGTTGAGGTCATCAAGCCGCCGGTGCACCAGCCGGGAGTAGGCGCGTGTCGCCCCGAAGCGGAAACTCGACTGTGACTGGAAATGCTCGACCCGTGAGGCCAGCGCGAGCAGGCCGTCGAGATAGGACCGGTCCGGCGTCTCGTGCGAGTGGAAGCTGGTGTCTTCAAGCAATTCGTGAAGCGCCGCTTCGATCTCGGTGCAGAACTGATTGGCCTCGTGCGCCAGCGACAGGCCCTGCATGGCGGCGATCCTGTAGGTCTCGATGTCGAGCAGGCGCTGGATCAGCCGCCCGGCCCGCTGCGGACCAAGGCCGCTATCGCAGACGAGGATCCGGTTGAAGCCGTCACGGCCGAGCCGGAAATCCGACCAGATCTCAGCCCGACCATCGCAGACGAGACCGCCGGCCGCATAATCATTGGCAAACCAGCCCTCCGGCGCGCGTGTGTCCTTGCCTTCGGCGGTGCGGGTCGCATCCTTGGCGTTGGTGTCCAGCAGGAAGACATGCACGGCCGCAAGCCATTGTGTGCCCTCCAGCAGCGTTGCGGCATCCTGCAAGTGGCTGAAGGCGGTTTTCGGATTGTCGGGATGCAATGGGCCAAGATCGGCATAGACGGTCAGCGTCGCAAACTCGCCATGGCGTTCCCACTTGGCGGCATGGTCTTCGCCATCGAGGAAGACTTCGCGGGCACCGCGAGCGGGCGCAGGCTGGCCGAGCGCGGCGCACAGGCGCTCGATCATCGTGTCCGCGAGCGGGTCGGGCGTGACGGGCAGGCGTATCGAGATCAGGCTGCAGGCATTGTAGCGGCCCATCGGGATGGGGGCGCGCTGGTGAAATTCGGAAAACAGGGACTGCCGCGTGTCCTGCCAGTCGGTCATGCCCGTTCCTCCGAAGGTGAACTTCCTCGTCAAGTTAGCGAAGGATGTAGGCCGCGACATGCAGGAAGTCTCGCGTGCGACCTCATGTCACCAGCGCGGCGGCCGTTCGGCGTCGGGGAAGGCGGCGCGGGAGAGGCGCGCTGCCCCTCCCGCATCCGTGAGATCAGGCGCCGCGCGCGAGGTTGCGCAGCACGTAGTGCAGGATGCCGCCATTGCGATAATAGTCGAGTTCATTGTCGGTATCGATGCGCACGATGGTGCGGGCCACCTTCGTGCTGCCGTCGGCCATGGTGATGTGAACGTCAACCGGCTGGCGCGGACGCATGTCGGCGACACCCTCGATGGTGACGGTCTCGCTGCCGGTCAGGCCGAGGCCCTCCCAGGTGTCGCCATCGGTGAACTGAAGAGGGATGACACCCATGCCGATCAGGTTGGAGCGGTGGATGCGCTCGAAGCTCTCGGCGATGACGGCGCGGACGCCGAGCAGGATCGTGCCCTTGGCCGCCCAGTCCCGCGAGGAGCCCGTGCCATATTCCTTGCCCGCCATGATGACCAGCGGCACACCCTCGGCCTCATATTTCATTGCAGCGTCGTAGATCGCCATCTGCGTGCCGGACGGGTGGTGGATGGTCACGCCGCCTTCGACGCCGGGGACCATCTGGTTCTTGATTCGGATGTTGGCGAAGGTGCCGCGCATCATCACTTCATGGTTGCCGCGCCGCGAGCCGTAGGAGTTGAAGTCCACCGGGCGCACCTGATGCTCGATCAGGTACTGGCCGGCAGGCGTTGCCGCCTTGAACGATCCGGCGGGCGAGATGTGGTCAGTGGTG
>JBGSUF010000035.1:0-2256 GCA_041736285.1 Hyphomonadaceae bacterium
TCGCCCGCTGGCAACAGGGCCGGGCGAACTGGCCCGCCCTGCCGCTGTCCGGTTCCATCGGCGGCTCTCCCAATGGCGCAGACGACCTGTTCGACCCGGCCGCCTACGTCGCCTCGCTCAGCATCCGGCTGTTTGGAACGGTGTTCGACAGCGGCCTCAACGACGCCCGCATCGCTGATGCCGACGCGGCCCTGTCCGAAGCGGTGCTGGCCTACGCCCAGACCCTGCGTCTGGCTGTGGACGAGATCGAGAGCACCTATGACATCGCCGCCGCGACGGTGGCCGCCGCACGGTTCAACGCCGCCGCCGCCGAGAGTGCGCGCGAGGCCCTCTCCATCGAGATTTACAAGTATGAGGCCGGCGAAACGGAACTGCTCGACGTGCTGAACATCCGCCAGCGGGTCAACGCCTCCGAGGCCGCCCTCATCCGCGCCCGCGCAGACCTCATCAACATCACCGTTTCCGCCTGGCTCGCCACCGGAGGCACACTCGCCGCCCTCGGCGAATAGGCCCCGGCGCAAGGCCTCCCCGGCCCATGCTCGGACCTGTTCCCGGGGCTCGATCTGAAAATCGTCACCGCCATATTTAGCTGCTTCCGAAAGTCCATCGGACAGATTAAGCAAAGGATGAGCGGACATTCAAATTCAGCGCCGCGACAACCCTCGCGGAGCGCCCATGCCGTCCATCATCCCAGCCTTGCCAGTACGTCCGGCCGAAGAAACCCAGCCCAGTACATTTGCAACGCTGACCGGTGACAGCGTCCTGATTCCCGCCGGCAGCGTGCTTTTCGGCGACACCATCGGCGCGGGATCATTCTTCGTGGGCTTCCTCCCGGTTGACCCCCTCGTTCTGGCGACGAACTGGCCCCTGCTTTCACTCGTCCTGACCAATGACGGCGACGTCTGGAGCCTCGGGCGACAGGCTGATTCGATCGCGGTCAGCGCCGACGCACTGGTCAATAACGGGCTGATCGTCGCTGAACTCGAAATCATGCCGACTGCAGATGATGCCAGCGCGCAGGTCTACAGCGCCGCCGCGGTTCTCTTCAACAACAGCCTGATCAACAACGGAGAGATTTTCGCAATCGGACCGCTGGGCTCGGCGATCGGTCTCGTCACGGGCGCCTTCGAGCCAGAGGTCGACAATCACGGCCTCATCGCCGTCTTCGCATCCGAAGGCGGCCGGACCGATTCCACTGGCGGCGCGAACGGCATCGTCGCTGCCAACCAGCTCGATCTGTACAATGGCGTTGACGCGCGGATCCTTGTGGAGGGAAGCGGCTTTGCCGTCGGCATCACCCTTGGCCGCGGCTTCCGCGACCCGGCCCGCACAAGCGTCGTCAATGATGGCCTCATCCACGTTGTCGCAAACAATGAGGGCGCCCGGTCGGTCGGCATTGCCGTGACCAACCTCGAAGTCGAGACCGTGACACTGGTCAATAACGGCACGCTGATCGCCGACATCGCCATTCTGGAGGATCCCGAATTTGGCGCGACCTACCAGAAGAGCGCCCAGACGGTCATCAACAGCGCCACCGGACGTATCGAAGGCGACATCGACCTTGGTCGCGGCAATGATGTGCTCACCAATGCCGGAACCATTATCGGCGACGTGCTGATGGGCGATGGCAATGACACCGTAAACAGCTCCGGCACCATCTCTGGCGTGATCGACCTCGCCTTCGGGGCCGACATCTTCAATGGCGGCGATGGCAATGACCATGTCACCGGAGGCATCGGGCGCGACCAGTTGTCCGGCGGTGGCGGCAACGACCTGCTTCTGGGCGGCAATGACGATGACGTGCTCGACGGCGGCGCAGGCAATGATGGCCTCTATGGTGAGGCCGGGGACGATCATCTGAGAACGTCGGGCGGCGACGTTGCGTCTGGCGGACAGGGTGATGACCGGATCGAAACCACCGACCTGGCATTTGCCCGGATCGAAGGCGGGACCGGGCATGATGTCTGGGTGATTTCGCGTTCCGAGCTTGTCCTCAGCCTTGCCCTTGTCGATCCTTCGCGTGTGACCGGGTTCGAGCAGATCGAGCTGGCAGGCGACCAGACGCTGGTGATCGACGGCGGCAGCCTTGCGCAGGTCGGCGCAGGCACGACCCTCACCGTCAGCGGGACGGCGGCCGGAACGCTCCAGCTGATCGGTGGCTGGACGCTGCGGGCTGACGGCGCCGCCCCTCCCGGATTTGTTGCCTATGGTCTGGGCGTTGAGTTGGTTCTGGTTCAGGCCGGCGTGAACGTGGTG
>JBGSUF010000040.1:0-7612 GCA_041736285.1 Hyphomonadaceae bacterium
CAAAAGTGGGTAGGCCGTCTTTCATTTAAACCACAACTTTAAATATTGTGTACGCGATCCCACATTGGCCATCAGAATTACTCCATCGGGCGTTTCGACCAGGTATCGGCAGTCGATAATAGGCTGCGAACTGCCATCGGCAGCGCGCGCGAAATTACGCAGGCGCGCGCAACGCGGGTCCGGGGCCTTGGCATTTTGGTGCGTTGTGTAGAGACCCCTGCACTTCTGGACGAAGCGCTGGAGGCGATTGCGGTCGCCGAATTCCCCGATGTGGACGTGACGAGACTGCGCGATGCCATTTTCGATGTGCTTGATGCCTGTGGAAAGGTTGACCGCGGGGCATTGACACGCCATCTACGCAATCTTGGGAATACACGCGCCGTCCGACTGCTCGAAGACTATCCCGAAATGCCGCCGCTCGCACTGACGAGCAATGAAGGCCGGGAATGGCTGACCGCCCTGGAGCAGTTTGCAGCTGACATGGGGCTGCGCGAGGAAACCCGACGTGTCCGCGAGGCCTGCATGGGCAATCGCGAGGACTCGCTTGACTTCGCCGACGGCTATGAGGCCCGGCGCAAGCTTGCAGCCTCGCGCCATGCACTCCGGACCCGGAGCAATGAGGCGGCGGAACAGGCAGATCAGGTCTGAAAGCATATCCACGCGGTGGGCCAGACGTCCCGACAAAGGGCTATGGCACCACCCGAATGAGCCACGATTTTTCATCACGGGATATCCGGAACCGGCGCATTCTGCCGGATCATGAGGCGGGAGACTCACATGGCGAAAGCCGACACCAAGAACAGCCACTCTGGCGATGAGACCGATGCGGCCGAAAACGCTGACGGTCCGCTGCTGGATCTCACCGATGCGGCTGTCAAAAAGTTCCTGAAGGCGGCCAAGGCGCGCGGCTATGTCACCCATGAGGAACTCAACAAGGTGTTGCCGCCCGAGGAACTGACGTCCGACCAGATCGAGGACACGATGGCCCAGCTTTCCGAGCTTGGCATCACCGTCGTGGAGTCGGAGGACGAGGTTGAGGAAAGCGCAGAGAAGGTGGGCGAGGTCGCCGTCACGGGCACCAAGGCTGTCGTCTCCAAGGGCAATGCGCGCGGCTCTGACCGCACCGACGACCCGGTCCGCATGTACCTGCGCGAGATGGGCTCGGTCGAGTTGCTGTCGCGTGAGGGCGAGATCGCCATCGCCAAGCGCATCGAAGCCGGCCGTGACGCGATGATCCGCGGCCTGTGCGAAAGCCCGCTGACCTTCGAGGCCATGATGGTGTGGCGCGACGAGTTGATGAGTGAGCGCATCCTGCTGCGCGACATCATTGATCTTGAAGCGACGTATGGCGCTGAAAACCCGCCGCCGGAGCCGGAGGAAGAAGACGAGGAGGAGGAAGAAGTCGCCTCCGCCGATGAAGATGAGGACGAGGACGAGGTTGCCGCCCGCCGTCGCCGCGAAGCCGAGGAAGATGAGGACGAAGGCGCCGCCATGTCGATGTCCGCGATGGAAGCGGAACTGCGCGAGGGCGTCATCGACAAGCTGAACGTCATTGCCAGCGAGTTCCAGCGCTATCGCAAGCTTCAGGAAAAGCTGGTGAACCGGCGGATGGAGGGCAAGGACCTCACGCCGAAGGACACCGAAGCCTACGGGCAGATCTTCGTTCAGATCGTCGAAACACTGAACGAGATGCACCTCAACAATGCGCGTATCGAGGCGCTGGTTGAGCAACTCTACGCGATCAACAAGAAGCTTCTCGGTCTTGAGGGCCGGCTGATGCGTCTGGCCGACAGCCACGGCGTGCCGCGCAAGGATTTCCTCGACAATTATCTCGGCCGGGAACTTTCGCCCGACTGGATGGAGAGCGTGCGCGGGAAATCGAAGAAATGGGCGGCCTTTGTCGACAAGGCGACCGACCAGATCGAGAGCGTGCGCGGGGAAATCTCCGACATTGCGCAGGAAATCGGCGTGCCGATCGATGATTTCCGCCGCATCGTGCAGACCGTCCAGAAGGGCGAGCGCGAGGCGCGCGTGGCCAAGAAGGAAATGGTCGAGGCGAACCTGCGGCTGGTGATTTCCATTGCCAAGAAATACACCAATCGCGGCCTGCAATTTCTCGACCTGATTCAGGAAGGCAATATCGGCCTGATGAAGGCGGTCGACAAATTCGAATATCGCCGCGGCTACAAGTTCTCAACCTATGCGACGTGGTGGATCCGTCAGGCGATCACGCGCTCGATCGCCGATCAGGCACGCACCATCCGCATTCCGGTGCACATGATCGAGACGATCAACAAGATCGTGCGGACACAGCGTCACATGCTGCACGAGATCGGCCGCGAGCCGACACCGGAAGAGCTGGCCGAGAAGCTGTCGCTGCCGCTGGAGAAGATCCGCAAGGTGCTGAAAATCGCCAAGGAGCCGATCTCGCTGGAAACCCCCATCGGGGATGACGAGGACTCCAATCTGGGCGACTTCATCGAGGACAAGATGGCGCTTCTGCCCGTCGACGCCGCGATCCAGTCCAACCTGCGCGAGACAACGACGCGGGTTCTGGCGAGCCTGACACCGCGCGAGGAACGTGTCCTGCGGATGCGCTTCGGCATCGGGATGAACACCGATCACACGCTCGAAGAGGTGGGCCAGCAGTTCAGCGTGACGCGCGAACGCATCCGCCAGATCGAGGCCAAGGCGCTGCGCAAGCTGAAACACCCGAGCCGGAGCCGGAAGCTGCGGAGCTTTCTGGATACCTGATCAGGCGGCCGAAAGGGCCTGCGCCCTGAAAGCCTCCGCCTCCCACACGCAGATGCGGCGAAGGCTCATGATGCGTGACTTTTGCGGGTTGAGCCAGCCTGTAAGGTTCAGCGGCGGCTGTAGCCCGAGAATAAGGCGCGCCTCGGCGTCAACGAGGCTGCCGGCGAAGGGAGTCCGCGCAATCGTGAGATTGGCCAGCATCCAGCGCGACAGGGCAAGCTCCTGCCGCTGCTCGAAACGGTAGCCATAGACGTGCCTCCAGCCCGCCCTTAGCGCGCTCGGCTGCGCTTGCAGCGACAACTGGTCCTTCAGGATGGCGGCAAGCGTGCGGCGCAGCGTGTATCCGCCGCTATGGCCGCCGGACGGATAGAAATGGTCACGGGCCGTGAATTCCCGGCGGGTCATGCCGATGTAAAGAAGGCCGTCGGCAGCAATCTTGACGGGTTGAATGGCCAGTCCGGGCTTCAGGAATATAGCATAGAATCCCCCGCCCGGCGGGACATCCGGGCTCCACGGTCTCGCGGCCACCCACAAAGCCTCGCGTATGTTTGCGAAGTCTGTCATGAGTTTCCCCGGCCATAGTCCTGCTGACAGGCAGAGGATATGATTTCGGCATGAAACCTGCGTTAAACGCGGATGGGGAATTGGCCTGATCAGGGGTCAAACTGATGGCACCAGTTCCCGGTAGGCGTGCCAGCTTGCCAGCCCGATCCATGGGAAAATGATGATCAGGCCGATAAACGCGGTCGCAATCCCGATGGCGGTCAGCGCGGCGATTAGGAAGGCCCACAGCAACATCGGGGCGAAATTGCGTGTGACGCTGCGAACGCTGGTGACGGTGGCGACGAACACATCGGTGCGGCGGTCGAGCAGCATCGGTGCAGAAATCACGATGAGGGAATAGGCCAGAAGCGCGATGATGCCGCCGACAATCGCGCCGACAACGGCCATGGTGATGCCCGCCTGCGTGGTGAACATGAATTGCAGGAATTCGGCCCCTGATTTGTGAAGGCGCGGCGTTGACAGCATGTAGATCAGCTGTGCCATGCGGCCCCACAGGAAATAGACCAGCATCAGGGCAAGGCCGAGAAAGGCAAGGTCACGGGCCGAGGCGGTGCGCACCAGAACCATCTGCGCCAGCGTCGGCGTCTCGCCCTGCTCAAGGCGGCGTCCGGCCTCATACAGCCCCATGGCCATCATCGGTGCAACGAAGAGAAAGCCGCCCGCAAGCACCAGTATCCAGCTGCCATAGCCGGTGAAGGTCATGCCCGCCGCCAGGCATGCGCTTAGGGCGGCGAGCACGAGCCCATAGGCGAGGCAGGGCAAGGGCGCCCGCCAGAGGTCCGCCCAGCCAGCCGACAACCAGCCGAGCGGGGCGGCCCATCGTATCGTTGCAACGTCTGGCAGCTGGCCTTCAGTGCGCGGCGAAGCGGGCGTTGGGGCGGGCTGGGGCGTGGGCGAGGTCATGTGGCAGGCTTTCCCCGTGCGTGTCGGCGGCTAGTAGGGGGCAGGTTTCAGGGGGCGATTGTATTCCGGAATCTCGTTCCAGAGCATCGAGGCCTGGCAGAGCGAAGGGTTCAGCATGGCAATGGACGCGGCCCTGTCAAACGCCTCGGTCTCGCTCAGCGCCCACCAGGAGATGGCGATGTCGAGGCCATTCAGCCCGACCTCCGCCAGGCCGCGCGAGACGCGGGTGCAGATGCGCCGCGCCTCCTCCTGAGCGGTGCCGCTCGCGCCGGTCCTGACCGCGTCGTTGAGGCTGGTGATGCTGTTGGAGAGGTCGAGGCGGGCGAAGATATAGTCATAAACGGTCAGGTCTTCGCCGATCTTGAACGCCAGCACGCTGCCCGGATCCATGCCGGTGAGATCGAGTTCGGCAACGCTGCTGGCCCCGGTCAGCACGCTGATGACGGGCTGGTCGAGATAGACGACCCAGCGCCCAACGGTGGCCTTGCTTGACCCGTCCTTGATGTCGTTCGTGCCCGGCATGGCAAGCTCGATCACGAAAATCGGGTCAGGAGACCATGTCTTGAGCGCCATCGCGCTCGTCGTGGTCTCCTCGATGGAGCGGCCGAAAAGGTTGGACACCGAGCTGTCGAGGAAAGCGGAAGCCTGTGTGATCTGCGGGGCGGTGAAGGTGGTGATGAGGGGGCTGGCCGGCATCATCAGCGTGGCGGCGGAGGTCAGCGCGGTGACCACATTGGCGCCGACATCGGCGTCTCCCTCCTCGGCCAGCCGGAGCTTGAAGGCCGCATTCAGGACCGTGTTCGAGCCGACACGGAACCACGGCGTCGCGAAGGCTGAAAGGCTCTCGTCGGTCGACCAGCTCTCACCTTTGCTGGAACTGGACTCAAAGGAGGAGGAAAACAGGGCGGTGGAGGCGGTGATGTCCGGGTCATCAAGGTCGAATTCGACGAGGAAGGCGCGCGTGACCTTGCGACTGGCAAACCGCCGCGACAGCCAGCCGCGGCTCTCCTCGCCATAGTCACGGTCGATGCGGGCGTCGGCGCGCTTGCGGAACCCTGAGACAGAGCCCTCGGCCTCCTCCGGCGACATGACTTCGGTTTCAAAATTGCGGTCGTCATTGACGATACGGATGCGGGTGTAGCTGCCCATCAGGGGTTGGCCAAAGCCGCTGATCTGCTGGGCGTAGGGCGTCTGGCCAACGTCGGTGAAGGGCAGGAAATCGCGGGAGGGTGGCGGGGCGGTGCCTGTGTCCCCGCTGCCGCCGCCGCCACCCGCGGCCGGTTCCAAGCCTTCGAGATAAAGGTCCATATTGCGGTCGGGCATGATGACGCCGTCGCCGGGGAAGCGCGTGAGCGGCGCACTCGGCGGCGGAACCGTGACGATGACGTCCGGTTGCGTCGACGGCGCGCGTGTCGTGCTGCAACCGGCCGCAGCCAGGCCGCCGGCGAGTAGCAATACCAGTTTCTGCATGATGTCCCTCCCTTGATGCCGTCCCCCCGGGCGGCCCGACACATACCTTGGCGCAAGGCGGCCACGACAGCAAATGCCCCGGATGAAAACAGTTAATCATTTTGCCGATCGTCCGGCTACTGGGCATAATGACCATCGCCGCGCGCCCTCCGATACCGGCATCCGGCTTGCAGGCCTTGCTGGACTGCAGTGTTTTGTGCTTTGTGCGTTGCAAAATGCTTCACGAAGCCGCGTTGATGATTATATCAGCGACACCCCGCAGTTTGCGGGCGGCAAAGAGACAAGGCTGGGCGGAATGTTCCTGACGATGCTTAAAGGCAAGCTTCATGGTGGCCGGGTCACGCAATGTGACCTTTATTATGAAGGCTCGGTCTCGGTCGACCAGGACCTGCTTGATGCGTCCGGCATCCTGCCGCACGAGCGCGTCGATATCTGGAACGTGACCAATGGCGCGCGGATACAGACCTATGCCATCGAGGCCCCGCGCGGGTCGAAGACGATCGGCATCAACGGCGCGGCGGCGCGTAATTTTGCGCTGGGCGATCAGGTCATCATCGCGGCATTTGCCTCTGTCGAGGCGGAAAAGGCGCGCAACTACAAGCCGGAAGTCGTGATCCTGAACCCGGATAACACGATCCGCTCCGTCAACTGAACGGTTTGAGCGCAGGCCCGCCCGTCGATGGGCCAGGTCCATGGGCCGGGCCGGTGAGCCTCCGGGCCTGTGCGCCAAGTTGACGCGCGCGCGTGTGTCCAAGTGACGGGAGCGGGTGCGGCGGCCTAGCCTTGCGTCCATGAAAGCTCAATGGATCCCCTACGCCGCCGAGGCGACCCCGCGCTACACCAGCTATCCGACGGCCGTGCAGTTTCATGACGGGGTCAGTGCCCCCATCGTGGCGGGCTGGCTGGCCGGGCTGGCGGCGGACGATCCGCTGTCGGTCTATATCCACGTGCCGTTCTGCGAGAAGCTGTGCTGGTATTGCGGTTGCCACACCAGCGTGCCGAACGGCTATGGCCGGATTTCGCGCTATCTGGAAAGCCTGCACCGCGAGATCGAGGTGTGGGCGGGCCTGATCGGCGACCATGGCGGAGCGCGAGAACTTCATTTTGGCGGCGGATCGCCCAACGCCCTGTCGGCGAACGATTTCTTTGCCCTCACCGAGCACGTTCGGACAGCCTTCCGCCTGCATGATGATGCCGACTTCTCCGTCGAACTCGACCCGCGTTCGCTGACCCCTGAACGGATCGCGGCGATGGCGTCTGCCGGGGTGACGCGCGCGAGCCTTGGCGTGCAGACATTGTCGGAGCGTGTGCAGAAGGCCGTCAACCGCATGCAGCCGCGCCAGATGCTGGTCGAGAGCGTCCAGTCCCTGCGCGGCGCGGCGATCGAGGCGATCAACATGGACCTGATGTACGGCCTGCCCGCGCAGACGGTGGAGGACGCGGTCGAGGCTGCAGAGTTCGCAGCCGAGATGCGGGCCGACCGCGTGGCGGTTTTCGGCTATGCGCATGTGCCGTGGTTTGCCAAACACCAGCGGGCGATCAACCCGGCCGACCTGCCCGGCCTTCAGGCGCGGTTCGATCAGGCCGAGGCGATGGCGAACGCGCTTTTGTCGGCGGGCTATGTCGCCATCGGACTGGATCACTATGCAAAGCCGCTCGACCCGATGGCGCGGGCCGCCGTCGCGGGGACGCTGCGTCGCAACTTTCAGGGCTACACGACCGACCCTTGCGAGACGCTGATCGGCCTCGGCCCGTCCTCGATTTCCGCCTTTCGCGAGGGCTATGCCCAGAATGCCAAGGACATGCCGGTCTGGTCCGGCGCGGTCGATGAGGGGCGGCTGGCGGTCGTTCGCGGCGTCGGCGTGACGGGCGAGGACAGGTTGCGGCGACAGGCGATCGAGCGGCTGATGTGCGATCTGCG
>JBGSUF010000052.1:0-35098 GCA_041736285.1 Hyphomonadaceae bacterium
CAAGCGCCGGCCGAGGACGACCGCCGCGCCGCTCTGGACGCAGACGGAAGGGCCGGATGAACGCCAGGCGCGATCCGTCCCGCTACCGGCCCAATGTCGGCGTGGCATTGTTCTCGCAGGCCGGACACGTCTTCGTGGGTCGCCGGATCAACAGCCACGGTGCCTTCCAGTGGCAGATGCCACAAGGCGGGATAGACGCGGGCGAAGATCCCGCCGCCGCCGTCCTGCGGGAGATGGAAGAAGAGATTGGCGTGCCACCAAAGCTGGTCGACGTCATCGCCGAAACCTCCGACTGGCTGTTCTACGATTTTCCGGCGGACCTGCGCGCGCGCCTGTCCGGCCCCTATCTCGGACAGCGCCAGAAATGGTTCGCCCTGCGCTTTCGCGGCGCCGACAGTGATGTCCGCCTCGACATGCACACGCCGGAGTTCGACGCCTGGCGCTGGGCTCCGCTGGCCGAAGTGCCGGGTCTTGTCATCCCCTTCAAGCGCCCCGTCTATGAACGCGTCGCGGCGGAGTTTGCCGCCTTCGCCGAGCCTGTTCCGGGCAGCCTCGACGACTGAGACCCCCTCACAGCCGGTCGGTCAGTTCACGCTCGCACAACACCTGCACGAGGCGCCCCATGTCGCGGCGCACCCGGTCAAAGCCGCTGGTGCGCTCGACCTTGCGCTCATCGAGATATAGCGACCTGTTGATCTCGATCTGCAGGGCGTGCAGCCCCATCGAAGGCTTCCCGTAGGTGCGCGTCGTGTAGCCGCCTGCATACGGGGCGTTGCGCGCCACGCTATACCCCATCTCCCGCAGGCAGCGTTCCGCCGCCGCTATGAGCCGGTGCGAGCACGCCGCGCCGAACCTGTCACCCAGCACGATGTGCGGCAGCCTGCGGCCCGTGCGCGACTCTGACGGCATGGAATGGCAATCAATCAACACCGCCCGCCCAAGGCCAATCGCCTGCGCGCCCGCAACCATCCGCCGCAATGCCCCGTGATAGCCAGCATGCACGTGCTGCAGCCGCGCCTGACCCTCATGCCAGCGCAGCGGGCGGGCATAAATCTCGATGCCATTGGCGGCAACGCGCGGCAGGCAGCCAAGCCCGGCCCGCACCCGGTCGCTCACCCGGCTCTGAAACCGCGGCGGCGCATCCTCGAACATGCCAAGATCCAGTTCGTCCGCCGCCCGGTTGAGATCGACAAAACAGCGCGCAAAAACCGCCGAGACAAGGCTCGCCCCGACCTGCGGCGCAGCCCCGAAAAGCTCGTTCACAAAGGCGTCTTCCGTCCGGCGCAACTCGATCAGCGGCGGACGCAGTTTCTCGATCAGTTCCATCGGATAGTGCTGGCCGGAATGCGGCGAGGCAAACACGACCGGCACACAAGCGATGCCGGGGCCGGGTGCCAGCACGCGCACGGGCGTTGGCCAGCCGGTCGGGACGCGGGCAGCGTCAGCCGGGCTTGCGCCGGGTGTTGCGTCGGGTCGGGCGATTTCTGTCATGCCTTCCGGTAACTTTCCTGATCGACATTCCTGGCGCGGCGAGCCCCGATCCGGGCCGGTCGGCGCACCCGGCCAGCCTCAAGGCACTTGCGTTCACGCCGGGTTTACCTGAACCGGGGTCTATGTGGTAGTATTCTGAGGTCGGCGAGCGCGAGGATTTGCACACATGAAGATATTGCTGGCAGAGGATGACCGGTCAATGCGCCGCTTCCTCACCATGGAACTGCGACGCGCGGGCCATGAAGTCCAGGATTATGAGGATGGCGAACAGGCCCTTGCCGTTCTCGAGCGCGAGGTGTTCGACCTCCTCCTGACCGACATCGTCATGCACGGCATGGACGGCATAGAGCTGGCGCGGCGGGGCGCCGAGCTTGATCCTGCGATGAAGATCATCTTCATCACCGGCTTTGCAGCGGTCGCCCTGACCTCGAACACGCCGACACCGGCCGGCTCGAAAATCCTCTCCAAGCCCTTCCACCTGAAAGACCTTGTCGACGAGGTGGAGCGCGTGATGGCGGCCTGACTTGCGCCGAAACCGGATCAGGTGCAGACTCCTCCCCCGCCTTCGGCCTGCGCCAAATTCCCGTCTTGACGCGACGCTGCGAATTGTCCATGTAGCGCGTCTTGCATGGCCGGGCGGTTAGCTCAGTGGTAGAGCACTACGTTGACATCGTAGGGGTCACAAGTTCGAACCTTGTACCGCCCACCATTTAGAACCTTGTTCTTTAGATGCTTATTTGCATGCTGCACTCATCAGAAAATCGCGTGTTGAACGCAATTTGCACGCAAAACCATCAGGATTTCGGGCCGCTGAGTGCTGTCGAGGCGTTAAACAGATGGAGCGGAATGACGGTGTGAGGCCAGGGCAAAAAAGAGTGATTACACCACACGAAATTGTTTTGTGGTGTACTGGCGTGATCGAGCGCAATCGGAATATTCTGCGCTATCTCCATGCTCACAGCCCTACCAGCCTCAATTGGGGCGACTGTCCAATAGAAGCCGGCCCCGTGTGAGTCACCCCTCCCAGGGGTTGACCAAATGAAGCCCAAGACCGCTGAAATCCCGTGTGTTTCGAGTGGCCAGCCCCGTGCCGCTTGCCCCGGCGATCCCGGCGATGAACATGTCGGAGGGGTGAGCATGCTGCCCGCCGCTTTCGCGGCGCGCGCGAAACATGCCGGCGAGGCGCGCGCTTTCCGGGTCGAACGTCAGGATTGCCAGCCCGCTATCGGGCGCGAGGAAGGCTTCAAAACGCTCCTGCAAGTCCTGCTTGCGCCGCCCATTTTCCAGCCGCTCAAGGCCATAGACGATCTCCGAGACGGTGATCACCGTGGTCGAAAGCGGTTCGCCGCCTAGCGAATGGAGCCATTGCGCCACCGCCGGGTCCAGTGCGGGCCGCATCAGCTCAGAAATGACATTGGTGTCGAGGAGGATCATGGGGCCGTATCGGCCTCATCGAAGCGCGGCGCATCCCGGTCGCCATTGCGCCCCGGCAATTCGATGTCGGCGCCCTTCTCGCCCTCGAAAAGCGCGCGCGACCTCTCCCACAAGTCACGCCCCGTCACGCCGCACACCGCCTGCCGAAGGATAAGCCGCGCCTCTTCCTCCATGGAGTGGCCATGCGTGGCCGCCCGCACGCGCAAGCGCTCCTTGATGGTCTCGTCCAGATTTCGAATGGTCAGCGATGGCATGGGCAGTCTCCTTGAGTCTGAGAATAGGATATGATTGCATTGATTTCAATGCAATCATCAAAGCTCTGCGCAGACCATGCCGAGAACCCTGTCGATCGCCGCACAAGCGTTCCGCAGATACGCCGGATCAAACGGCGCGTGGATTTCCGTGGTCGAAACAGACTTCTGCTTGTGCCCCAATTGAGCCGCCACCTCCCAGGTCGGCACGCCTTCAGCGCGCAGCCAGCGCGCCATGGTGTGTCGGAAGCTGTAAGCTGTGACTTTGTCGTCAAGACCAGCATCGGCGCGCAAACGGCTCATGGTGCGCTTGATGCTGCCGACCTTGGCGCCGTGATTATGGATGACGTAGTCGCTCGCGCCTTCGGCCTTCCGCGCCTCCAGTAGGGGCACGATTGATTACGGCGTGCGCACGGTCGGGCGGTGCTTCTTGGTCTGCTCGCGGCTATCGGGGTTGAGGATGATCAGCCGCCGCTCGAAATCGCAACGGTCGAAAGTAAGGTCGAGGAGAGTATCGGGCCGCGCCGCCGTTGCGATCAACAACAGCATGAAGTCCCGGATATGCTGGGACTTCGCCGCATCCAGGAGCCTGCGGATTTCCTCCGGCTCCAGCGGTCGCCCACGCGGCGGCGCCTTGGTCTTCTTCGGCAAGGCTACATAGGGCACGGTTTCCAGCATGCCGCGCTTCCAGGCCCAGTTGAGCGCTGTCTTGCCAACACCGATGACCCGCTGCGCCGTGTTCTGGCTGACGCCCCTCTCCTCTGTCAGCCAGGCGAGAAAGCGCTCCTGCTCGTCGATCTCCAGCGCGGTCGCGACGGTCGCCTCTCCATGGAAGTCGAGCCAATAAGACAGGTGTGCGCGTTGCAGGGCAAGGCCCTTGCCCGCAATGCGCACGACACCCGCCTTGACCATGACGCGCCGGGCGCCACCAGCGTGGCGGTGGCCCGCTGTCGAACCATGCCGTCCGCCACCGCCCCGAGGTGCGGCCCGGACATGGGCGACGATGTTCCCCGACGATCTCTTGCCGCGAGTGCCGATCCGCCCAAGACGCGGACGAAAGTCGTCGCCTGTGTCGCTCATACAGCGCCACTCGTGGCACCCTCAGAAGGCCCGCCAATATTGCAGATAAGAGCGGACTGTCTCACAAAGGGCGCCAACCGGCGGCCAGAACCGACTCGCGCCGGATCGCCCGTCATCATTGCGTTCTGGCGGAATCCACGACGCTGCCGGGGGCGGGGGGCGACTCGCAAAAAGGCCCCGTGGGCCTTGCAGGTCGCGGGCGGTTGGGCACAGCCGCCTTTAACTTGCGTTCCCCCGCCCCCAGCCCCCACGCCCCGCCAGGCCTTTGAAGCGCGTGCTCGTTTCATGATGACATCCCCGCCGCCGCGCGCGGGCGAAAGGCGGCTTCGTCATAGGCGTCGGGGCGCACATTGCGCTCCACGCAAACGTGGACATGCCGCCAGCAAGCCGGCGCGATCTCGTGCAGGATGTGCTTGTCAGACAGACCGCCAATCGTCCTCAAAACGCGCTTGGCACGGACCTTTCCGAAGCCATGCGGCAACACCTCACCGCCCGGCTCCAGCCCAGGAACAGCACTGCCTTGCTCTCCCGCAGTAAGCGCCCGCACGACCGCCACGCGCCAGGTCTGCGTGCCATACCCATCGCCCCGCCAGCGCACAAAACCGAAGACCTGCCCCGCATCGAAGAGGTGCAACGCCCCGCCTTCATGGAACGGATAAGTCACCACTGGCCGCCCGAGAAGCAGCCGGTCATTGGCGCGATTCTTCGCCACCCGAAGGCGTAGTCCGGTGGCTGGAACGGAGATTGCTCTGCGGCGAGTCATGGTCGACCACGAGCAAATGTTGAGCCAAAAACAGTGAACGCAACTGACCTGAGGAGCAGCTTTCTTTTTGCGGAGCGTGCAAGATGCGCGACGAATCGAGTGAAATGAATCACGGGCAAGTTCGAGCTAACAACCCGTCCGAATCGAATTCGATCGTTTGGGAAATGATCGAATATTCTCAATACAAATATCCTTTATCGGGTTACGCCGCCTATGAAGGCACCTCCACCAAAATGCTTGTTTCTGCCGAGCAGGATTGGTCCAGCAACTGCGTTTCTGAATTTCAATCGGACCCGGCCTGCCAAGCCTGTTCCAAGACCGCCTTCGAGCGCCAAGACATCAATTTCCGGATCGGGCAATCCTGCGAGGCGGACCTCATCCAGTAGGTTCCGGGATAGCGCCGATCTGGCATTATTGATCTTGGCGTGTCGCGTGACACGAAACGGCGTGACACTTTCCCAGACATCGTTGGGCTCAAAAAAATCATCGCTGCTCGTATCAATCGCGGTTGTCGAAAGCCGCAGCCTCCCTGCTACACCAGCGCGCAGGTCGGACAGACCCGAGACTGCCTGTTCGAGCGTGGCAATCGATTGTCGTTCAAACCGGCTTGCAGTGCGTCTTTCGAGTATGTGGGGTGCCAGGATGAGCAGCCGCAAACCTTTTGGATCGTAGACATATGCTAGATGCCTGTGGCGCCCTGAACGGGCTGGAGTTCCATCCCTCTCATGACCTGAAAAGAAGGCCGACAATGGCTCGTTTCTGTCGAGACGGTCAGCGATGCGGGCCATCACCGCGCGCCGTAGCGCGCGAGTAAGCACATCATGATCAAAGTCATTTGAAGAGGGTACCTCAATCTTGAAGGCGAGAATACCTTCGCCCTGACCGACCGGTGCCATCAGGCCCAGCCCAAGATAGCGACCGTCCCCAATGATGAGTGGCCCCATTTGCGGCGCGCTTAACAGGATCTCCGCGTGCCAGAGGCGGTGTTTGGAAAAGCGCTTTCGTAATACCTCGTTGTCCGGTTCAAAGGCCTCGGCGCGCGCGCCCTTTCCCGAAAATGGCTCGCACTGCAAGCGGATAGATCCCACCTCTGCTTGCACCCCGGCCTGGCGCAGGGCCTGGCGCAGGCTCGCAGCCGCATTCTTGTTTTCTTCCGAGCGTTCGCTGCCTGATTTGACATCAGCCGGTCGGCCATCGCCAGCAACACGCCTTGCCGGGTCGATCCGCCTGCGCGAGACGGGAAGCGCGAGCGGGGTCACGGTCCGCCAGAGCCGCTGGCCGTTTGCTTCGCCGATTCCATAGTGGCGAAACATGCCACGATCTGTAGCCGACGACAGTGTGAGTTGCTCAGTGATCTCGCCGGTGTCCTGATCCATACTCGCAGAAACGACTTCCAACCCGGAGAAGGCCCATGCGAGATCATCGACCCGCAAGGGGCATGCCGCCGGAATGTTCACGAGCACGCGGCGGATGGCGGGTGAAACATGCGGATGCCCGATCGAGGGCAGGGGGAGAATGCTGATGCGCCGGAGCTTGTCGGCCTCGTCAGCGCCCCGCCCAACGAGGCAGCGTTCAATCTCGCCGTGCCAATCCGGAAGCGCCTCTGAAAGCCTCTGTGCCGCAGCGTCGCGGACATTCCGGGTCAGCTCAACGATGTCCGTCAGTGTCACCGGAGCCATGTCACCGACAAGGTCGAACAACAGACGCTTCGGCGGGCTGTCATAGGCAATCTGTTGGAGGAGGGGTTTGGGTGGTTGGCGAAAGACTTGAGAAGTTGTCCGGTTTGACGGGAGGTGTTCGAAGCGCTGGTGCTGGTGGCGTGCGATAAGACTGCAGAGCGTGCCCGACATGGGTGCCGCGAGCGCTTGTCCTGTCGCTCCGCCGGGGCGATGGATCATCCCGTCATAGGCACGGATTTGCGTCTCGGCCTGCTCATCATCGACAATGTCGCCGGTTGCCCAAGCCATGTCGACGCCGCGGCCAAGTTGATAAAGGCGCTCCGCCATCGCGCACACCCGCTTTGCGTCCTGATCGTCGCCAGCGTTCAGTGTCCACACATAGTGCAGCGGCGTCTCCGCGTCGAAGAGGACAGGTTTGATTTGCTTTGCTGTGCGGATCTTGCCGACGTTCGCCGGATCCCCGCCGACAGCGTCGAGATCATTGTTCGGCACGAAGTTTGAGAAGCCCTGGCCGGGACGGTGGAAGGGCGCGGCGATGACAGGGGGGGCAAGCTTTTCCAGCCAGCGCAGCGCATCCGCATCCACGTCGTCGAGCTCGCGTCCGCGTCCCGCGCCAGCCACCAGTGCCTGAAACAGGCGCGCTGGAGAGGGCGGCCAGTCGGGACGGCCATGATAGCGCCCGTCATGGAATCGCACGGTGATGAGGAGGACCGGCATGGCTCAGCTGGCCTTTGTCTTAACGTCATTCTTCGCCATTTCCTTGTCGAATTTGTCCGATTCGCGGTCCTTCCCCTTGCCGAAGGCGGCGGTCTTCGCTTCTGCGAATTTGAGTGTCGCTACCGCATCGAACTGGAAGCTGTTGCGCGACCCGTCGCGCGCCACCGTGTGCCACGCTCCGGGTGCGTCGGGATCAGGGGTCAGGAGACAGCCGGCCCGAAGGAACCCGTCCATAGGTTCGGTCGCCGCCAGAAGTGCCAGACCAAGAACATAGCGACGCAGCGCCAGCGTGACGTCGCCGCCTCGAAGCCGGCGCAGCGCCACAAGGTTGACGGTGACGTCACGCTGAATTGGCCCGTGTGCGATGATGCCTCCGAGCGCACCCGTCGCCGGCACATGAACAAAGCCACGCTGGGCGAGCGGGCTTTCCGATTTTCCTTCGGCTCTCTGCTTGTCCTCTTCGGAGAAGACACCCTCTGCAGCATAGTCCATTGCCGGATTGTACTGTGCCGACCTTTGAAGTGTCGACACATCCCACGCGCGGATGACCGACTGCACGATGCGGGGCAGTTTGGCCTGCGTATCGCGCGAATCCCAGACCCCGAACACAAGCGAGGTGGGAGCGAGTTTGGCGATCGGCCCGGCATCGTTGCGGTCAAGGAAGGCACAGAAGGCGTTGTGTGCATCTTGCTTCAGCTCAGTGGAACGAATGATGGCATCTTGCTTCAGCACAGTGGAACGAATGATGGCATCGCCGAGACGATGGCCGGCTTCGAGGATGGACACGCTCTTATCGTTGCCATAGGCGATCTCGATCTGCGGCACGAGGTGTTTGAGGACTTTGCGCCTGAAGATCGGCTCCATGCGGTTGGCCTGGCTGCCGACGCTGTCGATGGTGCAGACTCTCGTTCCATCCGACAGCGTGTCTATATTGTAGCCAATATCGGCATAGGTCGGCGGGAAGATCACAGCGCCTTCGCCCTCCACCGGTGTCAGCTTCTGCTTCAGGTGCAGTGCGACGATGTTGGACTTATCGTCGGCCCAACCGTCGATCATCTCATTTGTCAGCGTGGTCATGTGTGGGGTTCCTCTTGTGCGAATGTGACGACCTTGTTCTTGCCCGAAAGATCAAGTTGAAATCGGAAGCGCCGGGATCGAACCGCAGGGATCCCTCCGGCGAGGGCTGCGCGTGCAAGGGCTGGCGGCAAACGACCGCTCCACACCCAATAACGCACCTGCCGCAGGCTAAACTCAACAGGGCGGGCATTCTCCAGGCCCCATGCTGCGAGAAATTCCACAACTGGTGATGCATTGACGCCGTGCTTGTGTTCGTTGGGTGAATAGCCCGCGTCGATGGCGGTCCATGCCCCGCGTGGATCGAAATTGAAGCTCCCCCCCATGGGGGTCAGAACGTCGAAAGGTCCTTGGACAAGGGACTTTTGATCACCCTCCCAGAGCTGAGCGATTCCCTTCGATTTCAAGTCGCCGGGTTGTCCTTCGGCTAATTTCTTGCTGGAAGGTTTCTTGCGTACGCCTTGCAGCATTGCGCGCGCGATACGATCGGCTGATCGGTTTCCGGCATAAAGTTTGAAACTCTCCCGGCTTGATCCGTCGGCCCAGTGCGCGAGTTCCACGAGAGGCCGGTTCTTGCCCACGAAACGAATCGGTAGAGACATGCGATCACCTTCCTTGGCGGGGAATTGAGGTGTCAGATCCAGCGTCGATAAGGCGCCAACCGCGTCGTCGTGATCGTCAGACGGCTCGTCTTCCTCGTCGGCCGTCGCTTTTTTTGCTGTTGGGTCTGCATACCCCGAAGGTCCGAAGCGTCTGGGCTCGGCTTCCGCCAGAAACGCCAGAACATACTCAAAAGGATTCGTTTCATCGCCGAGGCCGCCCGCACTCAAACAAAACAGCGGCTCGCCATTGTCCCATTCAAAACCACCCTCTGCGTTGCCGAGCAGTATCTCGGCGGCTTCGAGGAAGCCGAGGCATGCGAACACCTGACCGGGGTTGAAAAGATCTACGGGGATCGACGCCGTCGCCATCACAGGGCCTCCTGCGCTTCATCCGGGGCCTTATCTTCAAGGGCACGGGAGGCCTGCTGATCGGCCGCGCGCAGCAGCGTCTCCCACCAGGCGAGGCCCCACGGCCCCCAGCGCTTCTGCAGGCCAGCAAAACGGAGGGCGACATCGCGCGCGCGATCCTCAAGCGCGGAAGGCGGTGCATCCTCGCAACCTGTCGTCCCGATCACGGGACGTGCCTGCCCGTGATGGGCGGCCACCAGATGCAGCACGAGGTCACGCCAGCCGTCATCTGCCAGCGCCTTGAAACGCTCATGCACTTCAACATAGCGCAGCGAGCCGAACTCGTGACGATAGCCGTCCAGCATCGCCTGGTCGATCGGCCCGCGCGTCTTGGCGAGCGGACCTGTCAGCCCATTGGCGTGGGCGTCGCGCTGCGCCTTGAACGCCTTCTGCCAGCGCTCGGCGCGTTTGCCTTCGTCATGCAGGTATGCGGCGACCGCCAGCGCCTCGCGCGCGTCATCGGAAAGCTCAAGCGCCTCGGCGATGGCGCGAGCGCGTTCTTCCGTCCAGCTTTGATGCTCCTCTAACGTCTGCGCCCTGCCGGAAAGGGCGCGCGCCTCTTCGGTGCGGGGAGCCTCGCGCATTTGATCGACAAACAGCCATTCTGTTGGAGCCCCCTCGAGGTCAAGCTGCGTTGGGAAGGCGAAGGCTTCGCGCCAGTCGCGTTCGTGCCTACGTGGTTCTGACAGGCGTAGAACCCGCATTTTTGCCCTTTCGCTCCAAAGGGTGTCGGCGTCGAGTGTTTCAGGAATATCTGTCGCATCCGCGTCCAGCAGGCCGCTTTTAAGTCCAGCAAAGCGGGCATCGAGGATAAGGGTCTTGCCGGCGAGGTCAGCCTGAAGGCGATCCTTTACCTTCTTGTCGCCTGTTAGAGCCTTCAGAGCGCAGGCCTGAACAAATTCGCCCGCAGGCGACAGCGCAATGGCGGTAAGGTCATCCGCGCTCAGCCCATGCGGCTCGTCAGCATCTGTGCCTTTGGACTCAGCTTTAGACGAACCCGACGGCTTCGAAATCGCTTCCGCGCGTTTCTGAAGCCATTCGACGACGCGATAGGTTTCGGTCTCGAGTTTCTCACTTTCATGCGGCGGCGCGGCCTCGAAGAATGCCACGACCTCGTTCTCGTCCGCCTTCGTCTGCGACCCTTTATCCGCGCCGACGCGGACGGGCAGATGGGTGCGCCAGACCAGCGTCGTCTGCGGAAGCTCGTCCACCCAGCCGCGAAGCCAGGGCGCAATTTCGGGGCGTCCGGTGTGCTCTTCAAGCGAAGTCATCGACCAAGCTTCGACGAGGGGAAGACTCAATGCAGGGCGCAGCGGTTCCGGCGTCGTGGCTGCTGCGATTGCCTCCTTCGCGTTCGCATCGCCCGCCAGCGCACGCAAGGCACCCGGACTGGTATCGCGGCACCCTTCGCCGCCTTCGGATTCCGGCAAGCGTTCGAGCGCGGCCTTCGCATTGAATGCGATCAGCGCGCGTTGCTCTGCGTCGGTCGGTTTCCAAGCCTTTTCCACGTTCGGCTCTGCCCAGAAGACCGCGATTTGCGCATCACCAGCACCTCGGCGATTAACCCGTCCGAGCCGTTGCACCATACGCTCCCATGGTGCGAGGTCGGAGACCATGTGGTCGGCATCGATATCGACGCCGACCTCACCGGCCGAGGTGGCGATGAGGAAGGTCGGCTTCTGAAGCGCTGCGCGATCTTCGCTTGCAACAAAGCCCATTTCCGTCAGTCGCTCGGCGACTTTTTCCCGTTCCTTCTGGCGACGGCCGCCAACCAGCAATTCAATGTCGATCTCTGTCGCCTCGCGTTCGGATTTCTTGTCGCCTTGCGCGAGTTTCTTGATCGCATCGAACACACCTTGAGCCGACGGGCCCGCATTGTCGCCCGTCGGCTTTTTGTCCCGCCTGCTGCAGAACACGATCACTCGACGAGGCCCGCATTCGCTGGCCAGCCGCCAGGCTTCATTCGCAAGTTGCTGATCCTGATCCTTGCTGTCGCAGGGTATGAGGCGCAGCACTTTCCGGGCGCCAAGGCGCTGGCTCGCCGTCTCATCATGCTCCCAGTCGCGAGGTTCGAGGCGGAACGTGGGGCGGACTTCATCCTCAGTATCGCCCGCATCCTCGCGCTGGGTTGCCGACAGAGGCAGAAAACGGAACGGGGGAACAAGCTCCTTCGTCTCTGCTGAAGCCCATTCAGGAGCCTGCCTTTCGACCTTACGCAGCAAGTGCTGGAACGGCGGGACAAGATGCGCCTCGTCCAGCACGACAAGCGCGTCAGCCCCCAGAAGGCCGGCATGATAGGGCCGCATCTTGCGCGAGACCCCATAACCCTCGAACAAAAGCCGCGAGCCGATCATGTCAACCGTGCCGACAATGATCGCGGGCGCTGCGGGGTTCTCCAGCCATTCCCTGTTATCGATGAACTGTCCACGCAGCGTGGAAATGGGCAGCGGCCCGGTGAGCCGGAGCTGCTTCTTCAGTTGTGCTGCACGATCGGTCTGCAGCGCACCTCGAAGCCTTTCGGCTTCAGCGGTGGCCTGATCGACAACCGCGCGGCGGTCCACCACATATACCAGTCGGCGGGGCAGGGCCGCCCCGCGGGCCCGTGCGATGAGCCATAGCGGCATGACGGCGGTCTTGCCCAGTCCGGTTGGTATGTCGATGGCGCCAGGGATAGTCCCTTTCGAAAAATGCTGGGAATAGAGCCGGGCCTGCCAATGCATCGGCGCAAAGCCCATGAGAGCACGAAAGTCAGTGTCGAAGTCGAATGCGTTTTCTTTCGAAGTCTGATCCATCCGTTTGTCGCCCCAACACGCAATGGTTTCTAGAACAACAGATTCAACTGAAGCCGTAAAGATGAACGATCCCGAACGCGGAAACACTGGCCCAGGTCGATCGCATTTCCGTGGGCAGTTCATGAGCATCGCCCCGGCGAGATCGTTTCCCGCCGGGGACAGTGATGCTGGTCAGGGTTGAGGCCGCGCCTCAGGAAAACGCTTGCCGCTCAGCACTTCGCTGATGCGGCCCTGATTGACGCCGAGCTCGGCGGCAATCTCGTGCTGGAAGCTAGATCGCGCGCAGCGAGTTGCTGACGAAATCCAGCATCTGAAATTGCGCTCCACCCCAACCCCCGGCCCATGACTTGCATGGTCTGCCTTGCGTATTGCCGCAACCGAAAGTCAGCCATGTCGGAGCAGCTTCCACTGGATCTTTCACCTCGCGCCGCACCGGCCGAGGCCGAGCCGCTGCTGATCCCGGCGCGCATGCTGAACGAATGGGTCTATTGCCGTCGGCTCGCCTTTCTCGAATGGGTGCAGGGCGAATGGGCGGAGAATGCCGACACGACACAGGGTCGCCGCGCGCATCTGCGCACCGAGAAAGGGCCAGCGCCTGCGCTTCCGGCACCTGATGCGCTGACCGATCAGGACGAAATCACGACCCGGCGCCTGCTTCTGGGTTCCGCCGCCCTCGGGCTGACCGCCGAGATTGACGTGCTAGAGGCCGAGGATGGCCGCGTCACGCCAGTCGACATCAAGAAAGGCAAGCGGCCGCATGTCGAGGAGGCCGCCTATCTGCCGGAACGGGTTCAGGTCTGCGCACAGGGACTGCTCCTTCGCGAGGCAGGTTATACCTGCGAGGAAGGCGCGATCTGGTTCGCGGCCTCACGCGAGCGTGTCCGCATCGCCTTCACCGATGAGCTGATCGCCGCCACAAAGGACGCAATCACAGGCCTGCGTCTCGCGGTAGAGGACGGCATCCTGCCGCCGCCGCTCGATCACTCGCCCAAGTGCAATCGCTGCTCGCTGCTGCCGATCTGCCTGCCCGACGAGGTGAACTGGTTCAGGAAAGGTGCGGTCCCGCGCACGCCCCCGCCACCTGCGCGTCCTGCTTTGCCGCTTTATGTCGAGACGCCCGGCGCGCGTATTGGGAAGACCGCGCAGGCCCTGACCGTGAAGGTCGAGGATCATGCCAAACAGGAAATCCCGCTCGACGAAGTCTCGGAACTTGTGCTTGCCGGCCCCGTAAGCCTTTCGACACCGGCCATGCATGAGCTGCTTCGCCGCGACATCCCCGTCGCCTGGATGAGCTCCGGCTACTGGTTTCTCGGCACGACAGGCGGGCAGGGGCCGCGAAGCGCTGCCGTCCGCACGGCCCAATATGTCGCCGCCTCTGATCCGGCCCGCCGCTTCGATTTCGCCAGATCGCTTGTGCTTGCCAAGGTACGCAACCAGCGCACGCTGCTCCGGCGCAACTGGCGCGGCCCCGAACCCGACAGGACCGAGGCGCTCGACCGCATGGCACGTGTTGCAGCAAAGGTGGAACATGCGCGCGACACGGCTCATCTGCTTGGCCTCGAAGGCGAGGCGGCTGCGATTTACTTCCGCGCCTTCCCCAACCTGTTCAATGCCGCAATCGCAGACCTGCCAGCCTTTCGCTTTGCCAATCGCAATCGAAGGCCGCCAGCCGATCCGGTCAACGCCTGTCTGTCGCTGACCTATGCTGTCCTGACCCGGACCTGGTCGTCTGCCCTGTCGACTGTCGGGCTCGATCCGTGGAAGGGCCTCTACCATGTCGAACGCCCAGGCCGCCCTGCCCTCGCCCTCGACATGATCGAGCCCTGGCGCCCGATCCTGGCCGACAGCTCTGTCCTGATGGCGCTCAACAATGGCGAGATCGGCGCAGACGATTTCATCCACGCGGCGGGCGGCTGCAACCTGAAACCGAATGCACGAAAAGCGCTGATCGCGACCTATGAGCGTCGGCTCGACCAGGAAGCGACACACCCTGTTTTCGGCTACACCGTCTCGATCCGCCGAATGCTACACGTTCAGGCCCGTCTCCTCGCGCGATACCTGATGGGAGAGCTGCCGGACTATCCCCATTATGTGCCAAGATAGGACGGCCAATGACCAGAGTGCGTCTCAATAATGCCGAGCATGCCTATATCGTCGCTTATGACATCTCTGACCAGAAGCGCTGGCGCAAGGTTTTCCGCGCGATGAAGGGTTATGGAAAGCGCCTGCAACTCTCAGTGTGGCAGTGCCGGCTCGACGGTGGTCGGCGGATCGAGATGGCGATGGCGCTGGAAGGTATGATCGACAAGGCACACGACCATCTGATCATCATGGATCTCGGTCCGGCTGAGGAGGTGACCCTCAATGTTGAGAGTTTTGGCCAGCACTTCGAGCCGATCACACGCGCTGCGCGCATCCTTTGATAGCCAGCCGGACACCCGAAACGGCTGGTAAAAGGCGGACATTGCCGCAGGCTCTTCGAGTGCTCCGGCAATGCAGAAATCGCTGCGAGCGCTCGCGCAGGAAAAACTGACTTAATTTCAGCGTGTTGTTTGACATTTTGAGTGGATTATAAACAAGGCGTCGTTTCGACGGCCCGCGACTTGACGGGACCGCTCGAAAAGGGCCAGAAAGATCGTGCCCTTTCCTACGCTTACAGGAGGGGCTCTCTTCCCGGGCCCAAAAGCCCGGGCCTCATTGAAGCCCAACTGTGACCACCGCCTCCGGATTTCCTGCCCTCTCTTCCCGGGCCCAAAAGCCCGGGCCTCATTGAAGCGCGGGAACAGCGGCGTGCCTGAAAACACGCGCCGCCTCTTCCCGGGCCCAAAAGCCCGGGCCTCATTGAAGCATCATTTCGCCCGAGCGCATGGCTTCCGGCAGGTCAGCTCTTCCCGGGCCCAAAAGCCCGGGCCTCATTGAAGCTTTGTGAGGTGCAACGTTAACGTCTCGTCGGTCGGCTCTTCCCGGGCCCAAAAGCCCGGGCCTCATTGAAGCGGCGCGCAAGCTCTTGCCGCATCTTTTGCTCCGGCGTCTCTCTTCCCGGGCCCAAAAGCCCGGGCCTCATTGAAGCCCTTGATCGGAGTCGCCTTGTGACCAACCACGTCCGACTCTTCCCGGGCCCAAAAGCCCGGGCCTCATTGAAGCAGTGCGACAGTGTAATCACCCGTCAGCGTCAAAGTCTCTTCCCGGGCCCAAAAGCCCGGGCCTCATTGAAGCATTGCCGATCCGCCAGCGGCGAACGTTCAGTCTTGCGTGCTCTTCCCGGGCCCAAAAGCCCGGGCCTCATTGAAGCTAATATTAATGGTGACGCCTCCGCTGTGCTCGCTTGCTCTTCCCGGGCCCAAAAGCCCGGGCCTCATTGAAGCCCCGGAGGGCAACCACGCCTCTCCTTCTCGGAGCCAGCTCTTCCCGGGCCCAAAAGCCCGGGCCTCATTGAAGCGTGTTATCAGCCCCCATAGCGACCGCGACCCGGGGCCTCTTCCCGGGCCCAAAAGCCCGGGCCTCATTGAAGCTGCGGGGGAGGCACAACTATGGCGGACGAACCGAGTCCGCTCTTCCCGGGCCCAAAAGCCCGGGCCTCATTGAAGCTCGCTGGACCGCCAATCGGCAATGCCGTTAAAGCCAACTCTTCCCGGGCCCAAAAGCCCGGGCCTCATTGAAGCGAGGAATACCGCAGGCGGCGCGAGGCGGCCAAGCGGGGCTCTTCCCGGGCCCAAAAGCCCGGGCCTCATTGAAGCCTCTACAAGTTTCATCCATGACCGTTTCGGTCGCGTTCTCTTCCCGGGCCCAAAAGCCCGGGCCTCATTGAAGCGAGGCCTGGCTTTCTTTATAGCGCTGCAATCACCTGCCTCTTCCCGGGCCCAAAAGCCCGGGCCTCATTGAAGCGTTGCAGTCGCTGCGGCGTTCTGGCCGTCGCTCAACTCTTCCCGGGCCCAAAAGCCCGGGCCTCATTGAAGCTCGTTGGGGTCGACGATCTCGCCCTTGCACTCGACACAACTCTTCCCGGGCCCAAAAGCCCGGGCCTCATTGAAGCAATCTGTTCTGAAATATCCACAATAGCGGAAATGTCAGCCTCTTCCCGGGCCCAAAAGCCCGGGCCTCATTGAAGCGGCCCCATGCCCGCCCATTTTGGTCGGCGGTGTTTCGCTCTTCCCGGGCCCAAAAGCCCGGGCCTCATTGAAGCATACTCTGCCGTGAAGTCGCTGACAGCCGCCTCGATCTCTTCCCGGGCCCAAAAGCCCGGGCCTCATTGAAGCAGCGGTGCATCGCAGTGCCGTTGCTTGACACCGCCGCCTCTTCCCGGGCCCAAAAGCCCGGGCCTCATTGAAGCGCGCGCGTCAACGTATGGGCCGACAAGGCTGCGGCGCTCTTCCCGGGCCCAAAAGCCCGGGCCTCATTGAAGCAATCTTGCTCATGTATCACCTCAGACAATGTTGACGTCTCTTCCCGGGCCCAAAAGCCCGGGCCTCATTGAAGCCCTGAAACCGCACAAGGCCACGCTCCAGCAACGGCTGCTCTTCCCGGGCCCAAAAGCCCGGGCCTCATTGAAGCTATTTGGATCGCCACTGACGGTTGCAAATCGGATTGGCCTCTTCCCGGGCCCAAAAGCCCGGGCCTCATTGAAGCATCGAAACGCCAGCCTGCGCTGTGTGGCCATAACCGAGCTCTTCCCGGGCCCAAAAGCCCGGGCCTCATTGAAGCGTTGGGGTCGCGCGCAACGTCGCCGCTTGCTATCTTTCTCTTCCCGGGCCCAAAAGCCCGGGCCTCATTGAAGCCAACGGTCGTGCATGAGACGGCGCATTGGTATCTCGCTCTTCCCGGGCCCAAAAGCCCGGGCCTCATTGAAGCAAGGACCGCAAGCTTAAATACATGATTAACGTCAGCTCTTCCCGGGCCCAAAAGCCCGGGCCTCATTGAAGCTTCGTGATTGCACTTGGCGTCAGGTGGGTGACCAGCCTCTTCCCGGGCCCAAAAGCCCGGGCCTCATTGAAGCGATGCCCACCTGACGCGCATTGAATCGGCGCTGATCGTTCAGCTCTTCCCGGGCCCAAAAGCCCGGGCCTCATTGAAGCAAGTGCCTCAGCGACATTGCGAGGCTTTCCAGGGCCCTCTTCCCGGGCCCAAAAGCCCGGGCCTCATTGAAGCAACAACCGGCCGGGCGGCATCATCCGCACCAACGGCCTCTTCCCGGGCCCAAAAGCCCGGGCCTCATTGAAGCGACCTCAGCGGCTGCACCGGGCTGACGGCGCTGCCGGACCTCTTCCCGGGCCCAAAAGCCCGGGCCTCATTGAAGCACGAGCGACGCCGACACGTCGACCGTGATGGCCGCGACGCTCTTCCCGGGCCCAAAAGCCCGGGCCTCATTGAAGCTGCACCTCGCGGACGCAAACCGCGCGCAGCCCCGGAACTCTTCCCGGGCCCAAAAGCCCGGGCCTCATTGAAGCGGTCAGCGTCAGCGTCGTGTCGGTCGCAGTCGTGACAGCGCTCTTCCCGGGCCCAAAAGCCCGGGCCTCATTGAAGCAACGTTGCTGGGCGGCTGATGGCTTACGACCGCCCGCCTCTTCCCGGGCCCAAAAGCCCGGGCCTCATTGAAGCACCGGTATTTCGCGATGCTGAAAGGCTGATTTAATGGCTCTTCCCGGGCCCAAAAGCCCGGGCCTCATTGAAGCTCCCCAGAGGCCCTCGGCAACGCCCTGGACCACTGGCTCTTCCCGGGCCCAAAAGCCCGGGCCTCATTGAAGCGCGAGGCGTCCGACACTCCGGTCCATTGGCGCGGTCAGGCTCTTCCCGGGCCCAATAGCCCGGGCCTCATTGAAGCGCCAGCATCTGGCTTTCACCACCACGATCCGGGACAAACGTCATCGACCAGCAGCTGACCTGGTGGACCGGAACTTCTATGCCGATGCGCCGAATGTGCTCTGGGTCGTCGACATCACCTTCGTGCCGACCTGGGCAGGCTTCATCTACCTGTCGGTCGTCCTTGATGCCTTCAGTAGACGGATCGTAGGCTGGGCGATCGGTTACGAGCAGAAAGCCGAGCTTGTCCTGCAGGCCCTCAACATGGCGGTCACGTAGCGAAAGCCGCGGGACGTCATCCATCACTCGGACCAAGGATCGCAATACACATCGGTAGCCTTCGGTCTGCGGTGCAAGGAGGCAGGTGTTCGCCCCTCGATGGGATCGGTCGGCGATGCCTATGACAATGCGATGTGCGAGAGCTTCTTCTCGACGCTCGAAGCCGAACTCCTGAACCGCCGAACCTTCACGACGAAAGCTGAGGCAAGGATGGCCGTCTTCGAGTTCATCGAAGGCTGGTACAATCCCGGCCGCCGCGACTCCGCTCTTGGCTACATGTCACCCATCAACTACGAAAGGAGCCGACTGGAGACACTGGAATCCACTAGCCCGTAATCGTCCACAAAACCGGGGGAACTCCAGATCCTTCCAAGGTCGGAACCGTACACACCATGACAACAGCTTTCGTCTTTGCCGGAGGAGGGAGCCTTGGGGCAATACAAGCCGGAGCGCTCACGGAACTGATTGCGGCCGGTGAACGGGCGGATTTTGTTGTGGGCGCGTCCGTCGGCGCTCTGAACGCATGCTACTTCGCGGGACGCCCAAATTCGGAAGGCGTCGCAGCGCTCTCGGACATATGGTTGGGGCTCTCGCGGCCCGATGTCTTCCCCGTGACGCCTCGCAGTGTGCTCGAATTTGTGCGCGGACGGGGTAGTTTGTTCGGCGCTTCCGGGCTCCGGCGGATTGTCGAACAGCATATTTCGTTCAAAAGCCTCGAAGACGCCCCTCTACCCGTCTGCGTTGTTGCGACCGACCTTTCTGGCGCGGCCGTAAACCTCACCGAGGGACCAGCGACCCTGGCTGTCTTGGCCAGTGCGGCGATTCCAGTCGCGTTTCCGCCCGTCGAAGTGATGGGCCGCGAGCTGATGGACGGCGCGATCGCGGGCAACACACCGATCCTGACCGCCGCAGCGATGGGAGCAGATCGAATCATCGTTCTGCAGACCGGCTACGCCTGCTCATTGCAGAACCCGCCGCGCACCGCGATCGCAAGAGGGCTACATGCTCTGACGCTGCTTATTTCGAACCAGATGGCGCGCGACCTGCAACTCATCGGCTCGAAAGCCAGTGTCCATATCACGCCGCACCTTTGCCCTCTGGATGTTTCGCCTTTCGACTTCTCGGGAGCCGAGCAATTGATTGCACGGGCGCGCCGCCTGACCGCAGACTGGATTGCGGGGGGAGGTTTGACCGAGCCGTCCGGACCAATGGCGATTGCGCATGACCATCCGCCGGGAACCGGCATGGGCGTGCCGCTGGCATTTGCGTATGATCCGGTCAGCTATTTTTCGGACGCGGGGCCCATCGAAGGCCGGGCTGACCTTGAAGCGGTGCATGACGGTCGGCGCTACCGCTTTGCAGACGCCGCGAACATGGCATTGTTCATCGCTCAACCAACACGCTTCCTGCCGCAATATGGCGGCTTTTGCGCTTTCGCAATGGCGCGCAACAAGAAGGTGAAAGCCGATCCGCGTGTCTATGCGGTGATCCACGATCGACTTTATTTTAACGTCAGTAAGTCGGTCCACGATCAATGGCAGGCAGATGCCGCAAACAAGATCGGGCAGGCCGACGCAAACTGGACCGGGTGAAGCGAACCGGAACAGGCGAGAAAACCCGCGCGGCTTTGTCATATGGACAAGCCTTGAGACAGCCGCGCAGGCTTCCGGCGGGTCGGGCGTCCCTGCGCCCGCGTCCAGGTGCGGCCTGACATGGTATCCGATCGCCGCGAGACGCACGTGGCGCACGACCCGCCTCTTCGCTGATGCCCGCGCGCCGGTCTAGATGCGCCGGATAGCTCCGGTTGACGT
Source organism: Hyphomonadaceae bacterium (assembly GCA_041736285.1). Classification (GTDB taxonomy): domain Bacteria; phylum Pseudomonadota; class Alphaproteobacteria; order Caulobacterales; family Hyphomonadaceae; genus JBGSUF01. The sequence continues at coordinate 20,178 of JBGSUF010000052.1, forward strand.
GCTCAGAGACAGGATGTTGCCCTGCTGAGTGAGCATGCCTGAAATCTCCACGGGATCGGCCACGAACTCCAGCAAGTCGTGTCCAAAGCCCTGCCCCCCGTCTGTCAGTATCATCAACGCTTTCTGATTTCGGATGTCCTTCACATAGAAGGCCGGCGGGATGCCGCCCCGAATGCAAAGACTGGCGCACGACTTGTGAACCTTCCCTTCCGACGGACGCATGGCACCGAACCAGCACTTACTGTCGAGAATTTCACCCTTCAGACGAACATTGCCAAGGCTTGCCGGCGCGGGAAACGACAATCCAGCGTCCGGGCGCGTATCATCTCCCGGCCTGATCCAGTCCATGCCATCCACGACCGCAATCATCGCGTGCGGACCGCGCTGAATCAGGCTGCCTTTGATGACGACCTGCTGACCGGAAAGCGCCCCGATCCGGGCGCTTACACCGCATTTTCCCTGACAGCCCAGCAGAACGGTCTTCGCGCTGCCATCAACATCGGCCGTGCGCAACATCGCATAGGGCTCAGCCGTCGCAACGCCGCGGAATTCTCGCACATCCGCCATGTCCCATCCGCCGCGGCCCGGCCGGTTCTGCCCGGTTGCCAGCGTGAGGGCCAGCCCGCCCGTGCCGGCCAGCAAGGTCAGCCCCATCGCGAGGAAGAACCGCCGATCCCGCTTTGGCGTTTCGGCCCAGCCGATGAAGAAATCATTCTGGCTCATGCGCTGTCTCCAATCAGGCTGGGTGCTTGCGGCGTGCCCGGCGGGTTTGCTTCCTGGTTCACATAGACAACGCCATCAAGAATACGCGTGGCATAAGTTGCGATCTTCTCGGTGTAAGGCGGCGGCGAACGGCCATCCTCCAGCCGATACTGAAATCCGTGCCAGGGACAGGTGATGCAGCCGTCAACGATCTTGCCTTCCCCGAGCGGTCCTCCCTGATGGCGGCAGACATTCGAAACCGCCGAAATGATCTGCCCCTGGCGGAAAACGGCAATGGCCTCGGCGTTCGCGGGACGGATGATCCGGGCGCGGGCGTCCTGCATATCCTCGACGCGGGCGACTTTCAGCCATCCGTCCAGGGCTGCTGCGCGATCGGCGGGACGAAGGCTCGCAACGCCGGTCAGGACATGCAGGCCAATGACTGTGAAGGAGGCCGCGCAAAGCAACCAGACATAGAGCGGGTGTTTTTCCGCCTGTATGGCACCAAGGGCGATGTGCGCAACGAGCAGGGCGTAGGCAAGGTATACGCCCATATGCAGGGCTTTCCAGAAGCCGGGGCCAAGATTGGTGTTCCAGTAATCATGGCTTGTCGCAGCCATCAGAAACAGGACGATCAGCGCCGCCAGCCCAAGGCTTTCAAACGGGAACCCCGCCAGATTGTCATAACGCGGGTTCGACACGAGCAACGACACCAGAGGGTCTGTCGCTGAAAAGCCGTGATACCAGAGTGTCACAAGCCCTGCATGGATCAGCGCGATCAGGAATGTGGTCACGCCAACATGTCGGCGATTGTACAGAAACGGCTTGAAACGATCGGTCAGCCGCGCGAGCGGACCGATACAGAGAACGAATGTAAGCAGCAGGAAGGCCAGCGTCCCCGTGGCGCGGATCAGGATCTGGACCGGCGTGAACGCCTCGCCGGGCGGCTGCGCGAACGCGCTCGCGCCGATAAACACGCCGAGATAGAGGCCGATGCCCGCCAGCATCCAAAGATCGAAGCGCTTCTTGAATGGGTTCCACTGGACGCCCTTATAGCCGTGTGACATCAGCCTGCCGCCTTTGACAGAGCTTCGGGCAGCGTGTCGTTCACAGGCTCCGCAGGACGGTGGTGGAGTGCGAGGACCAGGGTCAAGGCCATCAGAGGCCCGAGAACAAGCCAGAGAAGCAGATGGATTTTGCGGTGGGCGCGTTTCATGAGACCGGCGGGTCCTTCTGCATCAGGAGCTTTTTGAGCATTAGCGGCCACAAGCCTACGACGCCGGGGAAAACCAGAAGGCGCGCCTGGAGCGGCATCCCTTTCCCAACGGCAGCTTTGTCAATCTTCCCGGCGCCGCCAAACAGATAGGCCAGGCCCACGCAGAGTCCCAGAAGCGCGTAGAGCTTCAGTCCGCTGACAATCAGGTTGGCAAGCGTTTCGGTCACCGGCCCAGCCCCGCATAGGCAACGCCTGAAAGATCGGACATCTCGCGACTGAAGGTGACCAGATCGTCTTTCTCGAAGTCTGACAGGCGGTGATGGCCGCAGGCGCGCGCCATGACCTGCATCAGTTCGGTGGACGCGTCGAAAAAATTCTTCAGACGCTGCGCGGAAGGCTCGACAAGCAGGCGGGCAACCAGATTTGGTTTTTGCGTCGCTATGCCGACCGGGCAGTTGTTCGTGTGGCACGCGCGCATGGCGATGCACCCAATCGCCTGCATCGCGCCATTGGATACCGCAATCGCGTCGGCGCCAAGTGCCAGGGCCTTCACAAAGTCGGCCGGCGTGCGCAATCCCCCCGTGATGACGAGCGTCACGTCGGCGCGGCCCAGATCGTCCAGATGCTTGCGCGCGCGGGCCAGCGCAGGAATTGTGGGCACAGAGATATTGTCTCGGAAAATCAACGGTGCCGCACCGGTTCCGCCGCCCCGGCCATCGAGGATGATGTAATCGACACCGACGTCCAGCGCCGCATCAATATCCTTTTCGACATGCTGCGCAGACAGCTTGTATCCAATCGGTATGCCGCCCGTGCGCTCACGCACCTGATCGGCAAAGTCGCGAATTTCGGCGACCGTGGTCCAGTCGGGAAAGCGCGCAGGAGATATGGCGTCTTCGCCCTCCTTCAGCCCGCGCACTTCGGCAATCTTTGCGTTCACTTTCTTTCCGGGAAGGTGTCCACCGGTCCCGGTCTTCGCGCCTTGTCCGCCCTTGAAATGGAAAGCCTGAACGCGGGCCACCTTGTCCCAGCTAAAACCGAACCGCGCCGACGCCAGTTCGTAGAAATACTTCGAATTTTCCGCCTGCTCTTCGGCCAGCATCCCGCCTTCGCCAGAGCAGATTCCCGTGCCTGCGAGTTCCGCCCCCCGGGCCAGCGCGACCTTTGCCGTTTCCGAAAGCGCGCCGAAGCTCATGTCCGAGACCAGCAGCGGGATGTCGAGTGTGAGCGGTCGTCTCGCATTCGGACCAATCACGACGGAGGTGTCGACAGGAGCGTCGTCGAGCAGCGGGACTTTGTGCAGTTGCGCCGTGATCAACTGGATGTCGTCCCACTTCGGCAGCCGATCCGCCGGCACGCCCATCGCATCGACGACACCGTGATGACCGGTCTTGCGCAATCCATCCCGGGCATATTGCTGGATCAGGGCGTTGTGTGGCTCCTCGGTCGGGCCATGGCTGGGGTCCTGATAGAGCCCGAGGTAAGCCTCTCGGTCGAACGGTTGAGGATTGTCCTTTGCCCATGCGGTGATCTCGTCGGGATCAACCAGCACCTGCCCGTCCTTGAGCCACGCCGAGAACTTTGGAAGCTTCTCGGAATTTTCGTACGCCGAGACGCCTGTATCTAGGCGATAATCCCAGTTGTGTACGCCGCAGATCAGATTGTCGTCATCGTCAACATGCCCGTCCGACATCAAGGCGCCGCGATGCAGGCAGCGACCGTAAAAGACCGACACAGCGTCATCGAACCGCACCACAACAAGATCGACATCGCCGACAATCGCGTATTCCGGCTGGCGGTCTTTCAAATCCTCCCATCTGGCGACCGATATCTTCTGCATGTCTCCCCCCGGTGCTTGCAGAGCGCTTCAGGGTCTGGTCCGCCAGCCCAAAGCCAATCTGAGCAACACAATCATTCAACGCCTCTAGCCTGCGTTTTGACCATCATCTTGGCAAGACATACCCGATTATTTCGGCGCGGCCTAACCTGCGTCTGTGCGGGCGGGCGGGGAGACCGGCAGAGTGCAACATGACCGCCGGGACATTTGGCGTGCGCGTTTTGATGCAACTCACCCGGCGCGGGCGATAAAGCTCTCATCGTTTCCGCCTTGAACCGTCGACTTTCACAACGTCACGGCCCGAAACATCCGGGGCCGGGGCATCTTCTTGAGGGCGCCAGTTCCAGCCCGCGCCCAGGGGGTTTTCATGCCAGCATGTCCAAAGACCAGCGATCGCCTTTCTGTCCTCGAAAATTTCGGAACGGACCCCGGCGCGCTGAGTGCCGACATCTTCATCCCGAAGGATCTCCCGAAAAACAGCCCGCTTGTCGTCGTCCTCCATGGCAGCACCCAATCGGCTGAGAGCTACGATATCGGATCGGGTTGGTCTGCCCTCGCCGACGAATGCGGGATGGCTCTCCTGTTTCCCGGGCAAAGACTGGCCAACAACCTCATTGGGAGCTTCAACTGGTTTGCGACCGGTGACAGCGAACGCGGCGGCGGCGAGCCGCTGTCCATTCGTCAGATGATCGGCCAGGTCGTTGAAGATCACGCGGTCGACCCATTGCGTGTCTTCATCACGGGCATGTCCTCGGGCGGCGCCATGACATCGGTGATGCTTGCAACCTATCCGGAAGTCTTCGCAGGCGGCGCAATCATCGCGGGGCTGCCCTACGGCAGCGCGACCAACGTGATAGAGGCGATGTTTCGCATGAAGGGATATGGCGGCCCATCCGACCGCAAGCTTGATGCGCTCGTGCGCGGAGCCTCGCAATTCACCGGTCCATGGCCGACAATCTCGGTCTGGCATGGCGGTAGCGACACGACCGTTGACAATTCCAACGCCAGTTCCATCGTTCGGCAGTGGCAAAAGATCCACAAGGTCGAAGGACCGCCAACCCGTGTCGAGATGGTTGACGGCTTTCCCCGCGAAGTCTGGTGCGATGCAGACGGGCGCGTGGTGATCGAGCAATACATCATCGGCCGGATGGGACACGGCACGCCGATCAGCGCCGAGGGCGAAGGGGGCCTCGGAGAAGAAGGCGAATACATGCTGGAAGTCGGCATTTCCTCGACCCGCCACATCGCCGATTTCTGGGGCCTGACGCGGCCTGGCGCAGCAAACCGGGCGGAACCCTGAAGCCGCAGCCTCGCCGGAACACACATATACTTGTTCGCCGCAACGCCTCTCTCAGGGCAGGCACCGCGAATAAGGGCACGGCCAGCAAAGCGGGGACCGGCATGGCACGGAACGACAACACCACGGCACTTTACGCGGCCCTGTTCGGCAATCTGGCCATAGCGATCACGAAATTCATTGCCGCCGGGATCACGGGCGGCTCGGCCATGATGAGCGAAGGCGTGCACAGCCTGGTCGATTGCAGCAACGAGGTTTTGCTGCTCTACGGGCAAAAGCGGGCGGCGAAACCGGCCGACGCTGCCCATCCGGTGGGCTATGGGCGCGAGCTCTACTTCTGGTGCTTCGTTGTCGCGATGATGATCTTCGCGCTCGGCGCAGGAATTTCGATCTATGAAGGCGTCATCCACATCCTCCATCCCGCGCCGATCACCCGGCCCGAGATCACCTTCATCGTGTTCGGGCTGGCCTTTGTGTTCGAGTCGATCTCGCTCTGGTTCGCATGGCAGGCTTTCCGGAAGGGCAAGGGACGCCAGAGCATCTGGCAGGCGGTCCGGCGCAGCAAGGATCCGACGTCCTTCACGGTTTTCCTTGAGGACTCCGCCGCCCTGATCGGGATCGTCATCGCGACGGCGGGAACGGCGATTTCGGTCATGACGCAGAACCCGGTCTGGGATGGCGCATCGTCGGTCGCGATCGGCGTTCTGCTCGCCGGTGTCGCGGTCGTGCTTGCACGCGAAAGCAAGCAGTTACTGGTCGGAGAGGCCGCCGCCCCCGACGTTGTCGCCGCACTCCGGGCGACAGTTGGCGCGCATCCCCAGGTCCGCCGTATCGTGGATCTGATCACGGTCCAGCTCGGCGCCAAGGAGGTGTTCGCGGCCTTCACTCTGGAATTTCCCGACGAGATGACCGTCCCCGACCTCGAACGTCTGATCGGCACGATCGGCGCCGCCGTCCGCAAGACGCATCCCGAGGTGACGCGTATCTTTGTGCGGCCGGAACCGCGATCGCAAGACGCCGTTTCCCGATAAGGTTTGATCGGGTGCAACGTCGCGCACCAAGGTCGCAAGAATACGCCGAGCGCGTGTTCGCCACCTGACAAAAGGGTCCCGGTCTGCCTCTGGTGCCCCTCGGTTGCTCGGTCGAAGGGTCTGTGGAGCAGCTATGCGGACGATGTGGACGGTCAGGAGTCGGCAAAGTATCTCCACTATGAGTAGCATCATTATAGTAATGGACATATCTTGCAATGACACTGAGTAACCAGCTAGGCTCGAGTAGAAACATCGATTCCGGAACAGTTCATGCGGGAAGTTGACTTTGAGGAATTCGAACACGCCCAGAATCGGGTTCCCCACAGGCTCTATGTCTCCAAGAGCTTTAACTTTCCGGGCAAAAACACGGTCCACCGGAACGCTTGGAAGCGATTGGAGGCTGGCCCGTTGAAAGAGCTTGTCAAAGACGGTAATGAATTCGTACTCCATGAAACCGAAAGAGGTTTCCAACAGATAAAGGCTCGCTTCATTGAGGATGGTCGGGGGATCACGCATCTCCATATCCAGAAGTGGAATACCAGAACCGGAAACTCTTCGGGCGAACAAGTCGTTCTTTATGGCCAGCAGATTACCAGACTAATTGAGTTTCTTGAAAATATCCGTCGCTTGGAGATTCCGGGTCCAGCCAAGTTCAACGTTAATGATTCCGATTTACGCCTCGTCCATAAGCCCGACGCCGCAGCGATCAAACTACTGGAAGACCACCCCGAAATCGTGGCGGAGTTCACTCGCAACCGGATCACCACAGAGGACGTCGTCGCGCTCGCCTATCGCCGGGAACAGTTGAGTGAATTCTCCAACATGCTCGATAGCGGCAGTGATCTCGCAGAAAACGACTGGCAGTTGTTCTTCGAGCGCAACCAGTGGATCTTTGGCTACGGGCTTAGCTACATCTTCACAACCGGCCTCGACGGTCGAAGGCTGCAACAGACGATCCGCAGGTCAAGTATCGTTGCACCCGGAAAAATTCCGGACGGGATCATGAAGACCCGCGCCGCTGTAAGCGCTTTGTGCCTAGTGGAAATCAAGAAGAGCTCGACCGAACTCCTGAAGGATAGCCAATACCGCATTGGAACTTGGATGCCCTCCGCCGAACTGAGCGGTGCCGTGGCTCAATGCCAAGAGTCGTTGCGCGCTGCCGCTGACGTGCTCGAAACGCATCATCGCTTTGCTGACGATCAAGGGAATCCAACGGGCGAAGAGTTAATGTCAGTCCAGCCTAAGTCATTCTTGGTTGTCGGCAGTCTTGGGCAGTTTCGAGTGGAAAATGGCATCAATGCCGCACGCTACCAAGCCTTTGAAGGCTTCCGTCGCAATCTCCGTCAGCCGGAGATCCTCACCTTTGATGAACTATATGAACGTGCCCGCTTCATTGTTGAGCATGCTGAGACCCAAGGCGCGACCACCGAGAATGATATCGAGGATATCCCGTTCTGAATTAGTATTGCGTGTCGTTGTCCTGCCAAGAGCAGAACCTGCGATCGTCCGTTCCGGACTCCTATCCGTCATCCGACAATTTCGCTCAGGAAGATTGCACCCGTATCCGATACGCTGATTCCACTGGGCAATCTTGTGTCACGTGGCGAAAATCAGAGCTTCGTCCCCCTGCTCTCCTGTAAATCCGAAAGAGTTTTGCGGTCAAAGCCGTGAACTGTCGGCCCTCCGCTGTCGCGTAATACCTGTTCCCGCAACTCGGCAACGGCGAACCGCGCGGCCAGCGGAAAGGACTTTTCCAACTTCGCGAAGGTCTCGGCGAGCCGTGTGACGACATCCGCATCGGTCATCCCGTATCGTGCAATCGCAGCAAAAGCCCGGCAGGTGACATCCCCCAAATCAAAGACTTCGGTCGCGACGCGCAACTGGCCGCCCTCGTCGAGCCGCATGGGCGAGGGAATCTCCCGGTCGGCCAATCGGCCAAAGACTTGCCCCAGCCGGTCGATGCAGTAGATCGCGGTGGTGGGGTCGTTGATGCCGGGCGACAGGGAGCGTTGCGCCAGTTCCACGATGCGGCGGATGGCGAACTCCAGATCCTGATAGGACGTCCGATCCCGTCCGATAACGACCGCGCCGCGCAATTCCTCTTCGATTGCATCCGAAACCCTCGCCTTCGGATACGCTGCAATCACCCACGCGCCTTCTGTGACGAACACGCCGGGGCGCGCCGTGATCGACAGAACGAGATCATTCCTGGCGGCGATCCGCATCAGCACGTCACCGCCGATATACTGGACGTAGCCATCTGAATCGGCCGGGATCGGACTGCTGTCAGCCTCGAAATCGCAAGGCAGGGTCTGCCCGGCCGCTGCGTCTGCCTGCCCGTGGCCAAGTCGCTCGGGAAAGATCTGATCGACGGCGGCGCAGCCCTCGACGGCGAGTTTTTCCAGCAGTGTTTCAACCCGGATCGACGTTGCGATGTGATGGATGAAATAGAGCAGCACCGCGACACTCGCCGCCGCCATCAGCACACCAAACGCAACCGCCAGATGGGGGACAAAGCTGGACCCTTCAGTGCCCCGCACCGACCTCAGCACGAACAGGCAATACAGAAAGGTTGCGATGAACGTTCCCAAAACGATCTGATTGCTGCGATCGCGCATGAAATTGCCAAGTGTTCGCGGTCCGAACTGCGAAGAGGCAAGCTGCAACGACAGCATCGTGATCGAAAAGATCAGGCTGGCCACCGTGATCATGGAACTTGCGATCACCGACAGCATGGCCCGCGCGCCCTCGGGCCCGAAGGTATAGAGCGCGCCCGGATTGTCCGTCTCGGCCACATCGCGCAGGGCATCGACCTCGATGAGCACGAATGAAAGTGCGACCGCCACAATCGACATGACGGACGGCACAAACCAGAAGCTGGAGTTGAGCCGTCCCCAGAACGCCGTGACGCGGGTCAGCGAGAATCTGGCAGCCATGAGCAACTCCTTTCCTGTTGGCGCCGCAAATCTTGAGCGGCATCAGTCAACGCACCACCCGCTTGATCACGGTCCGCAGGCTCAGCCCCTGAACGATCAGCGTGAACAGCACGACGGCATAGGTCGCGGCCAGGAGCGCAGATTTCTCCGCAACCTCCGGCAGCGACAGCGCCAGCGCCACCGAGATACCGCCCCGCAAGCCGCCCCAGGTCAGCACCGCAATGGTTCCGCGCTCAAACTTGCGGAACGAGCCGAGCAGCATGACCGGACCGCTGACGGCAACCAGCCGGGCGACCAGCACCAGCGGCACCGCCAGCACCATCAGCCAGCCGAAGGCAGGCTCGAACCGCAGCACCAGCACCTCCAGCCCGATCAGCAGGAAAAGGACCGAGTTCAGCATCTGATCGATCAGCGTCCAGAAGCCGAAAAGATAGCGCTCGGACTCATCGCTCAGCGCGTCGCGCGGCCCCCGGCTCCCGACCAGCAAACCCGCGGCCACAACCGCGAGTGGACCGCTGACCCCCAGCCTGGATGCAATCGCGTAGGTGCCGACGACCAGCGCGAGCGAAATCAGCACTTCGATTGAATAGTCGTCGATGCGGCGCATGGCGCGGCACGCGACAAAGCCCGTGACAGCGCCAAGAGCCGCACCGCCGACCGCCTCGACTGCAAACATTCGGCCGATCTGCAGGGCGCCGAGAGTGTCGCCAAGTGCTGCATCGACAATCACGGCGAAAAGGACCACGCCGACGCCGTCGTTGAACAGCGTCTCGCCCGTCATCACGATCTTGAGGTCTTCGGGGACTTTTACCTCTTTCAGCGTCGCCAGCACCGCAATCGGGTCGGTGGGGCTGATCAGCGCCCCGAAAGCCAGCGCCCACGGCAGTGAAATCGCAACGCCCAGCAGACCGGCCGCAGCCCACACGACGCATCCGATGATCGCCGTCGAGACAACGACGCCAATGGTCGCCATCGCGCCAATCGTCATGGCCCGGCTGCGCAGGGAGACCAGGTCGACTTGCAATGCCCCGGCAAACAACAGGAAGGCGAGCATGCCCTCAAGAACGGTTTTCTGGAAATCGACCTGACGCAGCAGGGCCGCCAGTCCTTCATAGTTGAACAGCCCCGGCATCACCGTCTCGGCGCCGATGACAACCAGCGAGGCACCAAGCCCCATCACCAACAGGCCGATGGTGTGCGGCAGCAATGCCAGCCGGAAATTGACCCAGCTGAACGTCGCCGTCAGAACCAGCAAGATTGCGATAAGCTCGAATTGCGACATGGAATTCACCACCGCCATTTTCTGGGCGGGACGACATGCGCGCGGCAGACGATGTTGAGGGTCACAAGGTCACGGAGACCACGCCGCACATCAGTCGACGCCATATTCCAGCATTTTCTCCAGACCGGTCGTCAGGAACTCACCTGCCTCCGGTTGGCCCAGCAGATAGACGCTGACCAGCCCCTCATGCTGCTGGCGTGCAAGGGCTTTGGTCTGCTCCCATTCGACGGGTTCCCTGTCGCCACGTCCGATCCAGAAAAGGGCGACCAGCGCGTCCTGCTGTTCGTCGTTCATGCTTTCAATCTCCTGGGTGATCTCGTCGCGGCTGAGATCGCCCGCGGTTTCCTGCAGGGTCGCGGCCACCTCGTCATCGGACGCATTGCCGCCAAGGTCCGGGATGTCCGTCAATTCCTTCGCCATCACGGCGTTGAACCGCAACACAAGGGCCTCGATCCGGGCATCATCAAAAGGTAGCGCAGCCATCGGCATCTCCCGCTCGTTGAGCCTTCGGGATAGCACGCAGGCGCTGCGCGGCACTGATGTGGATCATGCCGCGACGCTCGCATTGCCTCACGCTGCACGCTCTTAAACGACCTGTGTTGACCGCTTGACAAGAGCGGCCCGGGTCGGTCCCGGTCTGCCTTCAGGTTGCCTCACTACGGCGCGGGCAAAGGTCTCGGGGGACATGCGGACGAGGCCGACATTCGATGATATGTTCGCGCAATGGAAACGAACAATCGCCAGATCATCATCATCCTGAACGGGGTCAGCAGCTCTGGAAAGAGCTCCACCGCCCGCGCACTTCAGGAATTGGCGTCTGTGCCGCTTCTCCATTTTTCGATGGACAGTTTCCTTGAGATGTTGCCAGAAAAACTGAACAACCACAGCGATGGACTCCTGTTCAATGCCTCGCACGTTGGCGAAAAGCGGGTCATCTCCATTGAGGTCGGGGCCGTCTGCAACATGCTCTTGTCAGGGATGCGTCACGCGGTTGCAGCCATGGCGCAGCAGGGAAACAGCCTTATCGTTGATGACGTGATGCTGAATGACGAAGCGACTGAATACCGCGCACTTTTGGAGGGTTACCGTCTCCGGTTTGTACGCCTCAACGCCCCGCTCGAAGTCTTCGAAGAACGAGAAAGGCGGCGCGGTGATCGGGAGATCGGGCTGGCCCGGGGACAGTATGACATCATCCGTCTTGGTCATGGCTATGACCTTGAAGTTGATACGTCGGTCAATACGCCCTGTCAGAACGCAAAACTGATATTGGACGCATTTGGACTTTAACTGGTCGCTGAACGAAATGTCCGCCTTGCGATAAGGCCCCGGAGGGAAAGCGCATGACTGTGGAAATCAGACCGTTACGCGCTGAAGACTTTGCCGATGCCGGACGCATCTTCTTCTGTGCAATCCATGAGGGCACCCGCCATGTCTATACGCGCGAACAAAGACGCGCTTGGGCAGGCGAGACGATAGATCTGCGCGGCTGGGAAGATCGCCTGTCGGGTCTCACCGGCTTCATCGCAGAGGAAAACGGCGAGCCGGTCGGGTTTATGACCATTGATAGGACAGGCTATGTCGATCTCGCTTTTGTATTGCCCTCGGCGGCCGGCAAAGGCACGGGCAGCGCACTCCTTTCTGCGGTCGAGCATTGGGCGGCAGAGCGTGCGGCCCGCCGGCTGACCGCCGCGGCGAGTTTGGCAGCCCGGCCCTTCTTCGAAAAGCATGGATGGACTGTTCTGCACCGCGAAGAGGTTGAACGTCAGGGCGTCTCCTTGCCGCGATATCAGATGCAGAAAATCGTCGCTCCAGGCGATCAGCACGGCATCAAGGCCGCCATCTGACAAATTCACTCGGGGACGTTGGACCCGGTGTCCGGTGTCCGGTGTCCGGTGTCGGGCGCCCTGCTTGCATCGGAAACCTCTCATCAGGCGGCGAACACGGGCCAGAACGACGGGCAATGAACTGCGCCACGTCACGGGTGTGCCAGACGATGCGCGGCCCCAACAATGCCGTTCCGTTTTCGGCCTGCTGATCTGTATCAGCCCACGCGCTGAACCCCTGACTTACAGTTGCGGGAATGGTTGCGGCGTCCGAAATTTCCAAGCGCTCAACGGCTCATGGTCCCCGGACGCAGCAAACACCCCGGGCAAGCCAAAGACCAATGAAACCCTCGTTGGCGTTGGTCAGCGTCGCACCGTCCGGCGCGATGGCAAGCCGCAATGCAAGAGGCATCCGAAGGACCGAAGACATGAAAGAGAATGCGAAGTCACCCACGCTGCCCATATCGTCCGCACAGCCCGCGCGCGTCGTCCAGCCGTTGGTGACGGAAAAAGCGCAAGCCGGTTCCCCGTCGGCCAACGACCTCGGCCAGGGGGTCGACCGGCCCGGCTTTGATCTCGGAGGCTCGACCGGCGACACACATGCCGGGAGTGGTCTGGGCCTTGGCGAGGATGCGTTCGAGACGCCGGGAGACAGACGGCTTCCCGGTCGACGGCCGGATAATGACCTGACAATTCCGCGCTGGAGCGGCCCCGACCCGCATGATGTCACGGTGTCTGACAAGAAGACCGCCGACACCGAAACGCCGCCCGCGCCGGAGACGGAAAAACAGCGCTGATGCGACGGCGCCCCGGTTCTCGCCGCGCAGCCCACGCTCGCCGCAGCTGCCGATGACGCTCGCGATGACGCTGGCGACAAACCAGTCGGCACAGCGCCCGTCTGCGTGAACAAGCCCCCCCCAAAAGGACCACCCATGCTGTATGTTGATATCCCCACCCGCCCCGAAATCCGTGCGCTGATTGAAGCCCGCGCCGACGCCTGCGTGTCGATCTATCTGCCGACAACGCCCCACACCCAGCATATCGACGCCAGTCGTATCGCATTCGGCAACATGACCCGCACGGCGCTGGAACAGCTCGAAGCCGCAGGCCTGGACAAGCGTCGCCGGGCGGCTCTGGAGGAAAATCTTATTGCGCTGGACGAGGATGACGATTTCTGGCGGCTTCAGGCCAACAGCCTTGCGGTTCTGGTCACCCCCGACAGCCTGCGCACCTTCCGGCTGGCCACGGATGTCACCGCATTGGTCGAAGTATCGGATCGCTTCCACCTCAAGCCGCTGATGCGTGCGCTGGCCTTTCCTCAGCATGCCTTCGTGCTGGCCCTGTCGGAGAATGATGTCCGGCTGGTCGAGGTCTTCGCCGACCATCCTGCAACAGCGGTCAGCGTCCCGGACCTGCCGGGCAGCGCCGCCGACGCCACCGGCCACGCCTCAGTCAACACCCCCGACGCAGGCTCCGGGCATGGAAACATCCCGGGCCAGAAGTCACTCTTGCTGAAATACCTGCGCAAGGTGGACGCCGCCCTGCGCCCGGTCCTGGCAGGCCGGGAAACGCCGCTCATCCTCGCTGCGACCGAACCGCTTGGACCGATGTTCAGCTCGGTCAACAGCTATCCGGGTCTGCTGGCGGAGGGGATTTCGGCAAGCCCCGACAACATGAGTGAGAGCGCGTTGGCGAGTGCGGCAAGGTCGGTTCTCGATGGACACTACGCCGCGCAGATCGAAGCGGCGACCGCACTCTTTCACGAGCGGGTGGGGTCGCACCGCGCCATCACCGATTTGCGGGCCGTCGCGCGCGCCGCGACTTTCGGCGCGGTGGATCTGCTGATGGTCGATATCGACGAGGTGATCCCCGGCACGGTTAACGAGACGGACGGCGCAGTCGCTCTCGCAACGACGCCGGATTCGGCCAGCTATGGCGTGATCGACGAGATTACGGGCCGGGCATTCCTCGCGGGCGGCGAGGTTCTGGCTGTTCGGCGCGCGGATATGCCGGACGGCGCGGCCGTGGCTGCGATCCTGCGTTATCCGGTGACCTGATGCCGGTCGCTCTATGAAGGCCGGAAAATCTTCAAGGTGATGAGATATTCCGTCTGAAGCAGAAGACTGCCCTGCGGGCCTACCCCATGACGGTGTAATGAATCGGCTTGAAAGAACCGTTGTTCGATTGCAGCGCCGAACACGCGGTCAGCCCGATCAGCAAATCGCACTCGGCCCTGAACGCAATGCAATCGCCAGCTTTGCTGAGCGGCGGCTCGACGCGGAATGCGCCGGTTGCACCATCAACCGGCACATTCATGAAACAGTTGAAGGCGATCGGAATGGCATCTTCCTGGACACCCCAGGGCGCCAACGCCGCTGCGAGATTTCCAAAACATCCCCGGTGTGGGTTCTCATCTCCGTAGATGATCCGGAACGTGTCCTTCGAACACGGCGTCAGCAGAAAATCATGCCGGCCCACATCGTCTTGTGTGATGGTGAGGAGTACATTGCTGCGATTGGAATAAAGCTTGTCGCCGGTTGTGAGATAGATGCGGTTGGCATAGTCGAACGTGCGACCGGACGAGATCACTTCGCGAATGTCGGCCAGGTTGAACGCCAGTAAATCAGCAACCTGTTCCCCCTGCGGATCGGTGACAACGAGCGATTGCCCTCGTTTCAATTCGAATGCAGCGCCGCTGCGGGGTTGAATGATATTCGTCATTTCGCTTTCTCCGTCGCGTGCCGCTGAAACGGGCAACGCCAATCGCTGCCGACGACCCGTCCACTGTATTGACGCG
>JBGSUF010000055.1:0-5711 GCA_041736285.1 Hyphomonadaceae bacterium
CCGCGCGCAGAGGCGAATGATGCGCGATCAGGCGTTCCAGCTTCATGTCGAGCGCGGCCTCATCGGCGAGGTCGGCGACGCGGATGGCCCGGCGGCCGACCTTGTCCTCATAGGCCGGGCCGATGCCGCGCTTGGTCGTTCCGATCCGGGATTCGTCGCTGGCGGCTCCTTCGCGGGCAGCGTCCAGATCCTTGTGCCAGGGCAGGATGAGGCAGGCGTTCTCGGCGAGCAGCAGATCGTCCGGGCCAAGATGGATGCCGCCCTGCGCCATGGCGTCGATTTCCGAGAACAGCTGCCAGGGATCAACCACGACGCCATTGCCGATGACCGACAGCTTCCCGCCGCGCACCACACCGGAGGGCAACAGGTTCAGCTTGTAGGTGCGTCCGTCAATCACGAGGGTGTGGCCGGCATTGTGGCCGCCCTGATAGCGCACCACGACATCGGCGCGGTGGGAGAGCCAGTCGACAATCTTGCCCTTGCCCTCATCACCCCACTGCGCCCCGACCACAACAACGCCGGCCATGCCATTCTCCGGAAAAACCAATTGCCAAGCCGCGTAGGGGCCAGATTTGAACCAAGAATGCAAGGCGTGCGACAGGGTTAACGCTGTGGATGAAAAGTATCGCGGCGACTTGACAGCAAATTGGCGTGTCTCCTGCATTCTTGTCGGTTGAGACCTGAACGCCTTGCCGGAGCGGCCGGGCGGATGATGCGGGATGAATGATGCACAAGGCCGGACGGGGACTGCAGCCAGACCTGACGCGCAGAACCGCCGCGCTGGCCGGTGCCTGCGGGCTGATGCTGACGCTTCTGACGGGCGGCGCGTCGGGCTACAGCGTGGACAGGGCGCAGTTCAAGGTGCTGGGCACGGTGATCGTGTGGGGCGCCGATGAGGCGGCCGGCAGTGTGCCGGTGGTGTCGAACTTCGTGATCGATACCGGCGCCGGGACCAGCGCAGCGACCTCGGGCGATACCGACCTGATCGGCGCGTCGGTGTTCACCGTGGTGACGGGATCGCTCGCGGCGGCGGATGACGGGCTTGGCGGGAATAATGGCACGCCACTTCTCATCCAGCGGCCGCTTGGACGGGGCAACTTCCTGACCGACACCAACGGCGATAGGATCATGAATGACGCCGACGCTTTCTCCTCCTTCGGGCTGAGAGGCAATACCGATCTCGACACGCGCCGGGCGGAGATCACCTCCAGCTTCTATGTCGCCTCCAACACCGCGTTCAGCATTGACGCGCAGGCGAGCGCGGTGGGGGCGACAACGCCGGACATGATGAACCGGCTGCGGCTTTGGCTGTCGGTCACGGTTTCGGGCGATGACGGGCTGGCCTTCGGGTCCGCTGCGCAATATCCGCATTCGGCCGGCCCGACGGGCGGGAGCCGGGCGACCGGGCGCAGGCTGTCATCCATGACCACACCCTACAACGTGTTTCGCGGTAACCAGCAGACAGCCGCCCGGCGCGGAACGCTGGCCGAGCAGTCAGTGCGCTTCGATCTGCTCTACCGCTACAATGACGGCCCCTATGACCTGTCGGAGGGCGCCTATAACGCCGAGGCGGAAGTGGTCTACACGGTGTATGTGCCATAGCGGTGGCTGGTCCGCTCGCAGGTCCGCCAGGTGATCTGCTGCGGGGCGTTGAGTGTCTTCGGTTTTCGCGTGTCGCCGCCGCGCGTCGTCAGTTGGCCAGCAACTCGCCGTCGAGATCCACCCCGTCCGCGCCGGTGATTCGCGCGCGCACGATGTCCCCCGGATGCAAGGCCCTGCCGGCACGCAGGAAGACCAGACCGTCCACTTCCGGCGCGTCGGACTTGGTGCGCCCGATGAACTCGCCCTCCGCCTCGCCTGCCTCGTCAATCAGCACGTCCTGAACGCTGCCGACCAGCGCCTCGCCGCGCGCCGCCGTGATCTCGGCCTGTAGCGACATGAAGCGGTGCCAGCGTTCCTCCTTCACCTCTTCGGGGAGATGGCCAGGCAGGTCGCGGCTGTCTGCATGGGCGACATTTTCGTATCGGAAACAGCCCGCCCGGTCGATCTTCGCCTCGGTGATGAAGTCCAGCAGCGTCTGGAAATCCTCCTCCGTCTCGCCCGGAAAGCCGACGATGAAGGTCGAGCGCACCGTCATTCCGGGCACATCCCGGCGCCACGACGCGATGCGTTCGAGCACCTTGTCCTGCTTTGCCGGCCGCTTCATCGCCTTCAGTACATTGGCGCTGGCATGCTGGAACGGGATGTCGAGATAAGGCAGGATCTTGCCCTCCGCCATCAGCGGGATGACCTGATCCACATGCGGATAGGGATAGACATAGTGCATCCGCACCCAGACGCCGAGTTCCCCAAGCCCGCGCGCAAGATCGAGAAAGCGCGTCTCGTATTCGGCCCCGCGCCAGGTTTCCGGCTTGTAGCGGACATCCAGACCATAGGCGGAGGTGTCCTGCGAGATGACGAGAAGCTCCTTCACACCCGCCTTGACGAGCTTTTCCGCCTCGCCCAGCACATGATGGACCGGGCGCGAGACGAGGTCGCCGCGCAGCTTCGGGATGATGCAGAAACTGCAGCGATTGTGACAGCCCTCGGCGATCTTCAGATAGGCGTAGTGGCGCGGCGTCAGGCGCAGGCCGCTTTCCGGCACCAGGTCGAGATAGGGGTCATGCGGCGGGGTCAGATGAGTGTGGACGGCCGCCATCACCGCCTCATACTGGTGCGGCCCGGTCACGGCCAGCACCTTGGGATGGACGCGCTCGATCACCTCCGGCTCCGCGCCGAGGCAGCCGGTCACGATGACCCTGCCGTTCTCGCGGATCGCCTCGCCGATGGCGTCGAGGCTCTCCTCGCGCGCGCTGTCGAGGAAACCGCACGTGTTGACCAGCACAAGGTCGGCGCCCTGATAATCGGGTGAGATCGCATAGCCCTCGGCGCGCAGACGGGTGATGATCCGTTCGCTGTCGACCAGCGCCTTCGGGCAGCCGAGCGAGACGATGCCGACCTTTGGCGCAGCGGCGCCTTGCGTGCGTGTGGGGAGCGTGTCGGTCATGAGCCTCAGATGTCCGGTTGAGAATTTTCGCAACGTCAGGACGCAGCGCAAACGCGCCGCCGCCCGATGGTCAGCCCGCTCGCCATACAACAGCCCCGGCCGGGCGCAAAGCCCTCACTCTGCTGGCTGGCCCTGTGCCGCGTCCGCGTCACGCGCCTCTTCATCGAGCCGCCTTGCCGTGTCGTTCGGCGCGCCTGTCCCCTTCGCCAAGAGATTATAGGCCGCCGGAATGAACACCAGCGCCACGACGACAGACGCCAGCACGCCCGACAGGATCACGATGCCGATCACCTGACGCACCTCAGACCCTGCCCCGGTGGACAGGATCAGCGGCAGCGACCCGGCCGCCGTCGTCAGGCTGGTCATCAGGATCGGCCGGAAGCGCGTCATCGCCGCCTCGCGCAGCGCCGCATGGAATTCCATTCCTTCATCGCGCAGCTGGTTGGCAAACTCGACGATCAATATCCCGTTCTTGGCCGCAAGCCCGATCAGCATGATCAGCGCGATCTGCGTGTAGATGTTGAGGCTCTCGCCCACCAGCCACAGGCCGAACAGGCCGCCACCAACCGTCGCCGGCACCGCCATCATGATGACCAGCGGGTGCACCCAGCTTTCAAACTGCGCCGCCAGCACGAGGAAGACGATCAGCAGGCCGATGGCGAACACGAAGGCGATGGATTGTCCGCTTTCCTGAAGGTCCAGCGACTGGCCCTTGAAGTCGAATGTCGCCTCCGCGGGAAGCACTTCATTCGCCTTGGCCAGCATGGCGTCCAGCGCAGCGCCCAGCGTCACGCCATCGACCAGTCCCGCTTCGATGGTGATGGCCCGCACGCGGTTGTAGCGGGAGAGTGTCCGGCTGTCGGCCATCGACACGATGGTCACGAGGCTGGCCAGCGGGATGAGTTCGCCCGTCGTCGCCGAGCGGACATAGATGTTGGCCACGTCATTGGGGGTCGACTGCTCGCTGCGCAGGCCCTCAAGGATGACGTCATATTCCTCACCATTCTCGATATAGGTCGTGACCCGGCGCGAGCCGAGCATGGTCTGAAGCGTCGAGCCGATGTCTGTCACCGTGACGCCAAGGTCGGAGGCGCGGTTATAGTCGATCTGCACGCGGTATTGCGGCTGGGTCTCCTTGTAGTCCCAGTCGATGTCGACAAGGCCCGGATTGTCCGCCTCCAGCGCTGCGACCAGCGTGTCGCGCCACTCCGTCGGCGTCTCGTAGGATGGCCCGCCAATCACGAACTGCACGGGCTTGCCGGTGCCGCCGCCAAGGCCCTGACGCTGGCGGGCAAAGCTCATCACCCCCGGCAGGTCGGAGAGGCTGCGGTTCACGTCGGCGACGATTTCGTTGATCGGTCGCCGCTGTCCCCAGTCGGCGAGCGTCACGACGACGGTGGCGCCGTTGAAGCCGCTGCCGCCAAATCCCGGCGCGCGCACGAGCAGGCGCTGCACCTCGCCGGTGTCGACCATTGGCAGGAGGCGGCGTTCAGCCTCGTCGATATAGGGCACCATATAAGCAAAGCTCGCCCCTTCCGGCCCGCGCAGCGAGACGAAGAACGAGCCCCTGTCCTCTTCCGGCGCATACTCGACCGGCAGTTCGCGGAACACCAGGAATGAGGCAACGCCCGTTGCCACCAGCGTGATGATGAAGGACACCGGCCGCCGATAGGTCAGGTCGAAAATCCCGCCATAACCCTTGCGGATGAAACCGAAACCGCGATCCACCCCGCCCGCAATCGCCTTGAAGACACCCTTCTCCTCGGAGGGCCGCTTGAGGAGTATGGAGGCCAGCATCGGCGACAGCGTCAGCGCGATCAGGCTGGAGAAAGCCACCGCCGCGGCCATTGTGAAGGCAAATTCGGAGAATAGCCGCCCGATATCACCCTGCATGAAGGTGATCGGGATGAAGACCGCGATCAGCACCAGCGTCGTCGCGATGACGGCAAAGCCAACCTGCCGCGCGCCCCGATAGGCCGCCACCAGCGGCGTCTCGCCATACTGCTGCATCCGGCGGTGGATGTTCTCCAGAACCACGATGGCGTCATCGACCACGAGGCCGATCGCCAGCACCAGCGCCAGCAGCGTCAGAAGGTTGACCGACAGGCCCAGCACATAGAGCACGATGAAGGTCGCGATGATCGACACCGGCACCGTCACGGCCGGAATGATCGTCGAGCGTATGCTGCCGAGGAACATGAAGATGACCAGCACCACCAGCCCGACCGCGATCGCCAGCGTGCGATAGACTTCGGTGATCGAGGCTTCGATGAAGACCGAGCTGTCATAGCTCTGATAAATCCCGATCCCGTCCGGCAATGTCTCGTTCAGCCGCTCGGAAAGCTCGCGCACGCCGCGCGCAACCTCGACCGTGTTGGCGGTCGACTGCTTGATGACGCCAAGCCCGACCATCGGAATGCCATTGCCGCGAAACACATTGCGGTCTTCCTCGGTGCCGCGTTCCACCCGCGCCACATCGCCGAGCCGGACCAGAGACCCGTCCGGGCCGCGGGCGATCACGAGGCCGCGAAAATCCTCCGCCGACCGGAAGGCCCGGTCGAGCCGCAGCGTCACCGTGATGTCGGTGCTTTCAAGGCTGCCCGCAGGGGCCTCCACATTCTCCTGACGCAGCGCCCGCTCGATGTCGGACACCGCCAGCCCGCGC
>JBGSUF010000096.1:0-12675 GCA_041736285.1 Hyphomonadaceae bacterium
CTTGATGAGAGCCGCGCCAGCGTCGCGCAGGCGCGCGCGCAACTTGCGCAGGCCGAGACAGCGCTGGCCGAGGCGGGGAACGAGTTGACGAGGAGCCTGGCGCTTCTGTCGCGCGGGGCGGTGTCACAGCTCGTTGTTGACCAGCAGACCGCAAATCGCGACACGGCCATGCAATCGGTCAATGCCGCGCGTCAGGCCCTCAGCCAGGCCGGGTCGGGTGTTGAACAGGCCGAAGCCGCATACCAGCAATCTGCGACCATTCTCGGCCAGACGATTGTGCGGGCACCCGAAGCGGGCGTCATCTACCAGCGCACCGCCGAGGTCGGGCAACCGGCCAACACGTCCGGAGAGCCGCTGTTCAGCATCAGCCGCGACGGCATGATCGAACTCGACGCGCTTGTCCCTTCATATCAGCTCACGAGCCTCGGTGTCGGCATGCCAGCCCACGTCAGACTGCAGGCTGGCGGGATGATTGATGGGCAAGTCCGGCTCGTCGGCAGCCAGATTGATAGCGACACCGGGCTGGGACATGTTCGGCTGGCTTTCAAGGTTGATCCCCGGCTGGTCGTCGGCGCCTACGCTGAAGGCGGTATCGAGATTTCGCGTCGAACGGTGTTGGCGGTCCCATTCCGGTCGGTCGATTTCGCCGACACCGGGCCCATCGTCAAGATTGTCGTCGAGGGCAGGGTTGTGTCACGGGCGATCACGCTGGGGCCGCGGGACGGGGACTATGTCGCTGTCCTCGGCGGGCTTGCGGCGGGAGACATTCTTATCCTCAAGGCGGGCGGTTTCGTCCTGGACGGTGACAGCGTCAGCGCCGTGTCCGCTGAGCCTGTTTCCCCTGAGCCCGTTTCCGCGCCGGCGGTCGAAGCGATGCGTCAGGGTGCAGACCAATGAACTTCAACGTTTCCGCGTGGGCGATCCGCAATCCCATCCCGCCATTTCTGCTTTTCGCCTTCATGATCCTGATGGGAATGATCAGCTTCAACACGTTGCCGATCACCCAGTTTCCCAACATCGACGTACCGATCGTCTCGGTCTCCATCGCGCAGCCGGGCGCGGCGGCGAGTGAGCTTGAAACGCAAGTCACCAAGCCGGTCGAAGATGCGATCGCGGGCATTACCGGGAACAAGCACATATCCTCCAGCGTAAACCAGTCGATTTCGGTCACCATCATCGAGTTCGAGTTCGGGACGGATGTCTACCGGGCGGTCAATGACGTGAAGGATCGCGTCGACCAGATCCGGTCGCAATTGCCCGGCGGCATTGAAGCGCCCGTCGTGTCGCGCGTCGATGTCACCGGCGAAGCGATACTGACCTATACGCTGAGCGCGCCCGACATGAGCGTCGAGGAGTTGTCCTACTTTGTCGACTCAGTCCTCTCCCAGCGATTGCAGGGACTTTCCGGGGTTGGCGGCGTCAGCCGTATCGGCGGGGTGACACGGGAAATCCACGTCGAGCTGGATCCGGCAAGGCTTGCGAGCCTGGGGCTGACGGCGGGCGATGTCAGCGCGCAACTTGTCAAAACCAATGTCGATGCGACGGGCGGCGTGGCGGATATCGGCGGCCAGCGCCAAACCATCCGAACCCTCGGCGGGGCGTCCTCGGTTGATGATCTGGCGGCGTCGAACATCGCGCTGCCGGGTGGACGTTATGTGCGTCTGGACCAGCTTGGCACGGTGCGGGACACCTATGCCGAGCTTGAATCCTTTGCCCGTCTTGGCGGCCGGCCTGTCGTCGGCGTCGCGATCCAGCGCGCGTCGGGCGCAAGCGATGTCACCGTCGCCGATCTGGTGGCCGGGGAAGTTCTGACATTGGCCGCAGACTATCCCGGCATCACGCTGACGCTTGTCGACACATCGGTCACCCACACGAAGGGCAATTATGTCGGCAGTATGGAGTCGCTCTACGAGGGCGCGCTGCTGGCGGTTCTGGTGGTGTTTCTGTTCCTTCGCGAGTGGCGGGCGACCCTGATCGCGGGCATCGCGCTTCCGCTGTCGATCATTCCGGCATTCGCCATCATTTCGTGGATGGGTTTCTCGCTCAACACCATCTCGCTGCTCGCCATAACCCTGGTCACGGGCATTCTGGTGGATGATGCCATCGTGGAGATCGAGAACATCGTGCGCCATATGCGCATGGGAAAATCGACCTATGAAGCGGCCATCGAAGCGACCCAGGAGATCGGACTGGCCGTTATCGCGATCAGCCTGACGATCATTGCCGTGTTTGTGCCCGTCAGTTTCATGGGCGGAATTCCGGGCCAGTATTTCAAGCAGTTCGGTCTCACCGTTGCTGCAGCCGTTTTCATGTCGCTGCTTGTTGCG
Source organism: Hyphomonadaceae bacterium (assembly GCA_041736285.1). Classification (GTDB taxonomy): domain Bacteria; phylum Pseudomonadota; class Alphaproteobacteria; order Caulobacterales; family Hyphomonadaceae; genus JBGSUF01. The sequence goes on from JBGSUF010000096.1 coordinate 2,328, forward strand.
CGCCTCATCACGCCGATCCTCGCCGCCTATTTCCTGCGTCCGACGCCGGAGGTCCAGGAGACTGACGGCCCTATTCTGCGCGCTTACTCCGGTCTGGTCAGCGCCACCCTGCGTCATCGCGGCGTCACTGTGCTGATCGCTTTCGCGCTGTTTGGCGGCGCCATTTTCGCGCTGGGAAAGCTGCCCACGGGCTTCATACCGACCCAGGACTTTGCACGCACAGTGGTCAATCTTGAACTGCCGCCCGGTTCCAGCATTGATGAAACGCAAGCCGCCGCTGACGATCTTGCCGAGATCATTTCCCGCCAGCCGGAGGTTGTTTCGATCCTGATCACGGCAGATGGCGAAGACGACGGGGATGTTCGCAAGGCGGTGCTCACCGTGAACCTCACCCCGAAATCAGACCGCAGCCGTTCCCAGACCACCATTGAGCAGGCCTTCATGGCTGACCTCGCTTTTGTCCCCGATGCACGCATCACGCTCACGTCGGGACGGGGCGGGAGAGCGGTTTCCTACAATCTTTCCGGCGACGACAATGAGGCGATGACGAAAACCGCCAACGACCTCATCGCGGGCATGAAGACGCTGCCGGCCGTCGCCAATCCAAGCTCGTCGGCGGCCCTGACGACGCCGGAGCTGCGCATAACGCCGCTACCGGTCGCGGCCGAACTCGGCGTGTCACCGACCGCGATGGCGAGTGCAGTCCGGGTGGCCACGCAAGGGGACGTCGATGCGGCGCTTCCGAAATTCAATGCCGGCGACCGGCAGGTGCCGATCCGCGTGAAGCTGCCTGTGCAGGCGCGCGGCGATCTGGCCGTGCTCTCCAATCTTCGCGTGACGACAGCGTCTGGTCAGGCCGTGCCACTCAGCACTGTCGCCACGCTCTCGTTCGGAAATGGACCGGTGACGATCAACCGGTATGACAGGCGCCGTCAGATCGCGATCGAGGCGGACCTTGGCGGCAATGCGGCGCTCGGCCAGGCGACATCGGCCATTCTGGCGCTGCCTGCGGCCCAACAGCTGCCTGCGGGCATCGAACTCGCGGCGGCCGGAGATGCCGAGGTGATGGCCGAAGTGTTTTCCGGCTTTGCCTTCGCCATGATCGTCGGCTTGCTGCTGGTTTACATCGTTCTGGTGCTGCTGTTTTCGAGCTTCCTGCAGCCTTTGACCATCCTCTTGCCGCTGCCATTGGCGACGATCGGGGTGGTTGCGGCGCTGTTTCTGACAGGGGACGCGATCAGCATGCCGGTGGTGATCGGCATCCTGATGCTCATGGGCATTGTCACGAAGAATGCGATCATGCTGGTCGATTTTGTGATCATTGCGCGCCGTGATGGAATGGAGCGCCGGGAGGCGATCATCGACGCCGGGCGCAAGCGTGCCCGTCCGATCATCATGACGACCATTGCCATGGTGGCCGGCATGATCCCCAGTGCGCTGGCGCTGGGCACGGGCGGGGAATTTCGGTCCCCCATGGCCGTCGCGGTGATTGGCGGGCTGATTGTCTCGACACTTCTGTCTCTCATCGTCGTGCCGAGCGTTTATGCGCTGATGGACGACCTCTCCAGCCGGGCGTTCGGATTTCTGGGTGGCATCGCGTCGCGGGCCAAGGCGGCCCCTCCGGCGCAGCCCGGAGCTGTGTCATGATGGATGCGGCCCGTTTCCCCCGGTTGGCGGCGGGCGTGATGCTCTGTCTTCTGGTCGGTTGTGCGACGACGCCGGTCCAGGATCCGATGCCGCTTGTTCTGCCCGAAACATTTGCGGCCAGCGCCGACGGCTCGATGATCGGTGCCTACAGTTCGGCCACGTGGTGGGAGGCGCTGGATGATCCGCTTCTGGCCGCGCTCATCGAAACCGGCCTTGAACGCGGCCTGACAATCCAGAGTGCGCAAGCCCAGATCATGCAGGCCCGCGCGGGGCTGGGGCAGGCGAATGCCGACCTGCTGCCGTCTGCGGTGCTCGGCACGACGGCGCTGCGGGTCGGGAACACGTCGGCATCGGCGCCGTCATATTCGGCGAATTTCGATGCCAGCTGGGAGGTTCCGCTTCTCAGCGGCGGGCTTCTGGCGCGCCGCGCGAGTCAGGCGGGACTCGCGGCCGCGGAGGCTGATTACTTCGCGACCCGGCTGTCGCTTGCGGCCGAGATCGCGCAGACCTACGCCGCCATCCGGTCGATTCAGGCCGCAACATCGATCCTTGAAGCGCAGATCGAGCGGCAGACGAGCATTCGCGACATTGTTGCTGCACGTCTGGAGTTTGGAAGTGCGAGCCGGCTCGACATGGCACGGGCCGAAAGCCAGTTGAGCACCCTGATGGCCACGTTGCCGGGGCTGCGGACCCAGAACACACAGACGTTGAATCAGCTTGCGGTGCTGACGGGCGCGGTGCCCGGAAGCCTGAATGCCCAGTTCGATTCGGTGCGCGCTGTGCCCCGGTTCGCTTCACTTCCACCGCCCGGAACGCCTGCCGATCTGCTGGCCAACAGGCCCGACATTCTGGCGGCGGAAAGGCGTCTGGAAGCGGCACGGTTGAATGTCGGCGTCGCCCGGTCGCAGTATTTTCCGCAAGTGTCCGTCGGTGCATCCGTCAGCAGTCCGGCGTCAGGAGCGCAAGGGGGCGCGCGCTCGTTCTCGGCCCTGTTCGACGCCGACACGGCAGGCTTCTCGATCGGGCCCAGTCTCAGCTGGCGAATTCTGGATTTTGCCAACCTTAATGCCGCCATTGATCAGGCGAAGGGTCGCGAACGTGCCGCGCTCGTCGCCTACAAGTCCACGATCCTGCAGGCTTTGCTGGACGTCGAAAATGCGCTGGTCGGGGTGACCAATGCCAGCCAGGCCCTCGACCTGTCGCTCGCCGCGCTCGGCACAAACCGGGAAGCGGCCGACATATCGAGAGGGCAGTATCTCGACGGGGCCATTGATCTGTCGGATTTGCTGATCGTGCAGAACGATCTCTCCGCTGCAGAGAATGCCGCCAACAATGCGCGGCTTGCGTATGCGACTGCGCAGCTCGCTTACGTGAAGGCCATCGGGGCAGGCTGGTAGGAAGCCGCGCCCGGGAGGGCGATGATGCCCCGCTTCACCTCGCCCCCGGCCCGGAACTGCCGCCTGGTCGCCCTCCGGGGGGGGCGGCGTTGAACGATCACACGTTTCCCGAAACGCTTCGCTCCAGATCGGAGAGTTCCTTGCCGATTTTCTCGATATGGTCGAGCAGGGCATCCTTGTTGCGGGGGCCGATATGGCGCTGGTCAAGTGCCGGGTCGGTCAGTATGTCCGCGAGCGTATGCGCCATCGCGCCGACAGCCCCGTTCAACGAAACAACCGCCGCCATGAGCGGCTCTACGGTCTCGGCGGCTTCGGCGACGACCGCCTCAAGCTGGTACAGATAGGCGAGCTGGATGAGCGCGGGCATGCCCGTCGTTTCGACGTAAATCTTGTCGAGCGAGAGGGCCTGCCCGAGCGACGGATAGGATGGATGGTCGGGATCAGTCCATTTGCGGATCAGGGACGGCGACCGGTTCACGACCGCCGCAACGGCGTCCTCGCCCACCGCATCAATGATACTTCGGATGGCCCTGTCAAAACTATGGGTCGGTCTCACCTTCACGTTAAACCCCTTCCGGAAGAGTCTTCAGGTGATCATGTATCGCCTCGGGTGATGATTTGCGACCCTGAACCGGCGCAGTTCCCGACCTGCGGCCCGGTCGGCGCGTGCAGACCGCTCCCATCCCCGACCTGATGCGTCAGCGGGTCGGGTTTCCGAATTGACCCGCGCGGCCCTTCCGGTGGAGAGTGGAGGGTTGTCGCAGGATCAAGCCGGGAAATGGCTGCACAGGTAGGCGCGTTGAAATGGACTCGTTTTTCGCCAATCCGGCGCTGGAGATTGCCTTCGTCCTGATCCTCGTGGTCATCGTGTTCTTTGGCTTTGTGCGAGAGAAATTCCCGGCTGACGTCACCGCCCTTCTGGCAATGGGCGCGCTGCTTCTGACCGGCATCCTCAGCACCGGCGACGTGCTCGGGGTTTTCTCCAACGCCGCGCCCATCACCATTGCGGCGATGTTCGTCCTGTCGGCTGCGCTGGAGCGGACGGGCGTCATTGATGCGGGAGGGCGGCTGGTCTCACGGCTGGCGAAGAATGCCTCTCCGACCGTCGCGATCCTCGCGATGATGGCGGGGGTGATACTGCTCTCGGCCTTCATCAACAACACGCCCGTTGTCGTCATCCTGATCCCGGTCGCCATAAGCCTTGCCAAGACGATCGGCATGGCCCCGTCCAAGCTGCTGATCCCGCTCTCCTTCGCGTCGATCTTCGGGGGGACGATGACGCTGATCGGCACTTCGACCAATATCCTCGTGGATGGCGTGGCGCAGGAGAACGGCCTGGCGCCATTTGGCGTTTTCGAGATTACCGGCGCGGGCGCCTGTCTGGCTCTGGCGGGCGCCGCCTATATCGCGATCACAGGGCGGTTTCTGCTTCCGGTCAGGGAGACGCTTGCGGCGATGCTGCCCGACAGCAAGGAGCGCAGGTTCATCGCGCAAATCCTCATCCCGATCGATTCGCCGCTGGTTGGAAAATCCATCGCTGAAACGGGCTTTTCGGCCGCCAAGGGCTACACGGTCATCGACGTTCTCCGGCAGACTCAGTCGCTGCGCTCCGTCCTGAAGACGGTCGTCCTGCAGGGCGGCGACCGCATCGTGCTACGCTCGCCGGTCTCTGAAATGCTGACCCTGCGTGAGGAGGGCAGCGTGGCGATCGGCGCGAAGGCCGATGCGCGGCCAAGCTTCGAGCCGGTTCAGACCAGCGAAACCGTCCTGATGGAAGGTGTGATCGGGCCGCAATCGCGTCTGATCGGCCGCCGGCTTGCAGGGCTGGGACTCGCCCGGCTTTATGGCGTGTACGTCCTTGCCATTCACCGGCGCGGTGTGAACATGGCCAGCCAGCTGAACGAACTGCGCTTTGAAGTCGGCGATACGGTGCTTCTGGAAGGTCCGCCCAAGGGGTTGAGGCAGGTCTTCGACGAGGGCGATTTCAATAATCTGACCCAGACTTCGGAGAAGGCCATCAAGCGCGACAAGGCGCCGATCGCCATTGCCGCTGTGCTGCTTGTGATGGGGCTGGCCGCCTTTGAGGTGCTACCGATTGCAGCGCTCGCGATTATCGCGGCGACACTCGTTGTGGCGACGGGGTGTCTTGATCATCAGGAAGCCTACAAATCGATCCGCTGGGACATTCTGATGCTGATCTTCGGCATGCTGGCGCTAGGCATCGCGATGGAGAAGACGGGCGCGGCGGCGATGATTGTCTCCAATCTGGCCAGCCTCGTCGGCGGCTTCGGGCCTCTGGCGATCCTCGCGGCGCTCTATCTGATCACGTCCTTCCTCACCGAAATCATCAGCAACAACGCCGCCGCCATCCTGCTCACGCCGATCGCCATCGGACTTGGCCAGCAACTCGGGATTGATCCGCGACCATTCGTGGTTGCCGTGATGTTTGCTGCGAGCGCCAGCTTCGCGACGCCCATCGGCTACCAGACCAATACGCTCGTCTATACGGCCGGCGGCTACAAATTCACCGACTTTCTTAAGATCGGCCTGCCGCTCAATGTCGTGATGCTGGTGGTGGCCGTGCTGGTGATCCCGGTCTTCTGGCCACTGACAGCGGCGCCCTGATGGTGAACGGACTGCCGATCTGAGCTGGGGAGTCTGGGCGCAGGATTCAGAGCTAAGGATTCTGGGCGCAGGATATGGCGCTTGGCCCTCCCAATCGACCCTCGTTGAATGTCTGAGCGGTGCGCAAACGTTGATGCGTGTCCGGAGTTGGCCTGTCGGTTGTGACAACCGCATTGACGATAACTGACTGGTCAGTTATTTATCGGGAATGCAACGCGCCCGATCAGACGACGACAAGGACACACGGCGTCAGCTCCTTCTGGAAGCTGCGCTGGATGAGTTTTTCGAGCGGGGCTTTTCAGCCGCGCGCATGGAGGACATTGCGCGGCGCGCAGACCTCTCCAAGGGAACGCTCTATCTCTATTTCGACTCCAAGGAAGACCTGTTCCGCGAGATCATCGCCCATTTCGCCATGCCCAATCTTGAGCTGTTTCGCGGAATGCTGACCACGGCGCCGGGCTTTGTGGACGCGATGGACCGGCTCGCGGCCTTTGCGCCGTTCATGATCCGGCACTCACGGGTGCCGAAACTGATGAAGGTGATGATTGGCGACAGCCACAACTTTCCGGCCATCATTCTGGAATACCGAAAGCATGTCCTCGACGAAGTGTTCGACCTGATTGGCGGGCTGCTGGAGCGCGCCAAAGCCTCCGGCGAGATCGACGTCGAAGCCCCCCATCTGGCGGCCCGCATCATTGTCGGCCCCGTCGTCCTGTCCGGCATCTGGCAGGCCGTTTTTGCCCGCACAACCGGCGGAGATGTCGATCTCGACAGCCTGTTTCGCATGCACGCCGAGGTCATGAAAAAGGCCTTTGCACCATCAGGAACCACCTCATGAAGCCGACACGCCCTCTGGTCGCACCACTTCTGGTCGTCATGATGGCGGCCTGTTCAGGCAAGACGCCGACGGCCCCGAACATCGGATATGTCGAGGCGGATTGGCGCTATATTGCGGCCCCCCAGGCGGGATGGATCGTCGAGCAGCCGGTCGCCGAAGGGGACCGTTTCGTGGCCGGCGATACGTTGTTTCGAATGGACACCACGGCCGAGGAAGCGGCGCTGGCAGAAGCCGAGGCCCGCGTGCGTCAGTCAGGTGCACAGGCGCAGAACATCGAAACCGGCGCCCGCGAGCCGGAAATCCGGGCGCTTCAGGCGCGGCTGCGGGAGGCTGAGGCCCGACTGTCCCGTCTGACCGCCGATCGTGACCGCATCCAGCCGCTCGTCGCAGCGGGGATAGAGGCCCGGTCGCGCGGGGAGCAGGTTGCCGCCGATGTTCTGGCCGCAGAGGCTGCAGTCGATGCGATCGGGCAGGACATTTCGGTCGCCCGGCTCTCTGGTCGCCCGGCCGCGCGGGAAGCGGCCGATGCCGCCATCGAAAGCGTTCTGGCTGCACGCGACAGCGCCGCCTATCGGCTGAGCCAGCGCACCGTGACGGCGGGGTTGAGCGGGCGGGTCGAGGAGGTGCTGCTGGAGCCGGGCGAGTATGCAATGCCCGGTCAGCCGGTGCTCGCCGTCCTGCCGGTTGACGGGATGAAGGTCCGGTTCTTCGTGCCGCAGGCCGATCTTCCCGGCATTGCAATCGGGCAGACGGTGAAAATTGTTGCCGACGGGCTGACGTCTCCGGTGCGCGCGACGGTCTCGAACATATCCACCGACCCGGAGTTCACCCCGCCCGTGATCTATTCCCGGGACACGCGCGACAAGCTCGTGTTCCTCGTTGAGGCCGACCTTGAGGCCGGAACGCCGCTCCTGCCCGGCCTTCCGGTCGAGGTCTCCTGGTGAGCGAAGACCTGGCCATCAATGTTCGCGGCCTCGTCAAACGGTTTGGCGACAAGACGGCCGTCAACGGCGTCGATATCGCCATGCCCCACGGGCAGGTGTGGGGCTTTCTTGGCCCCAATGGCTCGGGCAAGACGACCACGATCCGGATGATTTGTGGCCTTCTTCGCGCCACCGAAGGGGAGGGCGAAACGCTGGGCTTCGACATTCGGCGCGAGACGGAGGAGATCAAGCGCCGCACCGGCTACATGACCCAGAAATTCTCCTTCTGGACCGATATGACGATACGGGAGAACATCGAATTCGTCGCGCGGCTCTATCAGATGAAGGACCGCAAGGCGACGGTCGACGAGACGCTTGAAACACTGGGGCTGACCACCCGTCAGAATCAGCTCGCCGGTGCGCTCTCGGGCGGCTGGAAACAGCGCATGGCGCTCGCGGCGGTCACCATGCACCGGCCCAAGCTCCTTCTGCTCGACGAGCCGACTGCTGGCGTCGACCCGCAGGCGCGGCGGGATTTCTGGGACGAGATCCACGCGCTGTCGCTGGACGGCATGACGGTGCTCGTCTCAACCCATTACATGGACGAAGCCGAGCGCTGCGACCGGATCGTCTATCTGGCCAACGGCAAGAAAGTCGCCGAAGGCACCGTGCAGCAGGTCATCGACAGGTCCGGTCTCGTCACCTTTCGCGGCGAAGGGGATGGCGTGCGACAGCTCGCCGAGCGCCTGAAGGGTCGCCCGGGGCTTGACCAGGTGTCCTATTTCGGCGCGGCGCTGCATGTCAGCGGCCCTCAAGCGGACCTCATCGAGGCGGCCATCGGCGAGGCCGGCGGGAAGGATGTCTCCTGGAGCCAGGTCCGCCCAAGCCTGGAGGACGCGTTCATCGCCATGATGACCGAGGCCGGCACCGACCCAAGGGTTCACGCATGACCGGCCTGTCTGCAACGCTCAGCCGGATACTCGCCGTGTTCATGAAGGAACTGGTGCAGATGCGCCGCGACCGGCTGACCTTCGCGATGATGTTCGTCATACCGATCGTGCAGCTCATCCTGTTTGGCTATGCCATCAACACCGACCCCAGACACCTGCCCGCAGCGCTGCTGGTTGAAGAACAGACCCCGATCGTGCGGACACTGACGACGGCGCTGGAGACGTCCGGCTATTACGACTTCATCCTGCAAACCGATGATCCCCGCGAAAGCGCGGACCTCCTCGCGCGGGGAGACGTCGCGTTCGTCGTGACCATTCCGGCGGGGTTCACGCGCGAGCTTCTGCGCGGGGAGCGACCGCAAATCCTGATCGAGGCGGATGCCTCCGACCCGGCCGCCGCATCCGGCGCCATCGGCCGGGCCGAGGCCATCCTCAGCCGCGCCCTTCGCCATGATCTGAAGGGCCCGGTTGCGGGTCTGCGCGCCAGCCCCCTGCCGTTCGAGCTTATCGTTCACGCCCGGTACAATCCGGAGGGCAAGACGGCCTACAACATCGTGCCCGGCCTTCTGGGAGTGATCTTGACCATGACGCTGGTGATGATCACCGGCATGGCAATGACCCGCGAGGTCGAACGCGGGACGATGGAGAATCTGCTCGCCATGCCAGCCCGGCCGAGCGAGGTCATGCTCGGGAAGATCCTGCCTTATGTCGCGGTGGGGGCGACGCAGACCGCCGTGATCCTGATTGCGGCGGACTTGTTGTTCGGTGTGCCGTTCGCGGGGGCCTTGTGGCTCCTGGTGCTGGGTGTGACCGTGTTCGTGATCGCCAATCTCGCCGTCGGATTTACATTTTCGACCATCGCCCAGTCGCAGATGCAGGCGATGCAGCTCACCTTTTTCTTCTTCCTGCCGTCATTGCTGCTGTCGGGATTCATGTTCCCGTTTCGCGGCATGCCGGACTGGGCGCAGCTGATCGGGGAAGGCTTCCCGCTGACACACTTCCTGCGGCTTGTGCGCGGCGTGATGCTGAAGGATGCAAGCTTTGCCCAACTGCAGGCGCCGCTGCTCGCCATGGGTCTCTTTACCGCCATCGTGCTGGCGATTGCCATGCTGCGCTATCGCCGCACGCTCGACTGAGGCTTGCACTATGACCGGGCCAAGCAGCGCCGTTCGCGCCTCCGCTAGCGCAGCGCGGCTTTCTTCCCGCAGGCGTCGCAGGTGATGGAGCCGTCGGCGTGGGCGAGGAGGGCGAAATGCTCGCAGGAGGGGCAGGGTTCGCCGAGATAGTCGGGCGTATCAAGAGCGGCGGCGAAGCGGGCGCCGGGGGCCTCGTCGGTGTTTTCGCCGTCCTCGCCGTTCCCCGCCATCAGGGCGGCGGCGGCTTCGAGATCCCGCTCGGCGCGGCGGCGGTCAAGTATGACGATGTTGTCGGGCAGTTGCCCGCGCGAAAAACCCCGGGAAATCAGCTGTGCAGCCTCTTCGGAGAAGGCGGCGCGGGAGGTCTTCTCGATGCCATCGCGCAGGCCGCGGCCGAGGCCGTCGGAGGTCGCGTCACCGATTTCGGCGAGGTCTTCGCGGCCGAGATAGGACACCGCCAGTTCGCGGAAGATGTAGTCGAGGATGGAGGTTGCGCGGGTGATACGGTCATTGCCGGTGACATCGCCCGCCGGCTCGAACCGGGTGAAGACGAAGGCATCGACATACTCCTCCAGCGGCACGCCGTATTGCAGGCCGATCGAGATGGCGATGGCGAAATTGTTCATCAGGGAGCGGAAGGCGGCGCCCTCCTTGTGCATGTCGATGAAGATTTCGCCCAGCTGGCCGTCGCCGAATTCACCGGTGTGGAGATAGACTTTGTGGCCGCCGACGGTGGACTTCTGGATGTAGCCCTTGCGGCGGTCCGGCAGGCGGTCACGCGTGGCGGCGCGGGGTTGCTGGACGCCGGTTTCAGGGGGGGACGGGCGCGCAG
>JBGSUF010000288.1:0-2419 GCA_041736285.1 Hyphomonadaceae bacterium
GCCCCGACGCGACCATCGCGATCGAGACATTGCCGGTGCGCCGCGTCGCGACGTCGGCGACGACCCGGCCGGCATACTTGTCCGGCCTGATGTTGGAGATCGTCACCTCGCCTTCGCGGAGCAACGTGCGCAAGGCATCGGTCGCAGCCTCCGCCATCTGCAGCTCCTGCGGACAGGACGCCTTCAGCTCGGGCGCGTCGATGCCGCGCAGGCGTATGCGTGTGGTCGGCTCGAGGCCGGGCTTGAGGCGAACCCGGGCCTCGAACGTGTCGCCGTCGACAATGCGGATCACGTCGACGGGGTGCCGCGTGACAGGATTGCCTGCCCGCTTCCACACCGTCTCGGCGTCGCGCGCGGCCTGGCTGTCGGCCCAGTTCGGCAACGACCGGCGCGGACGCCTGTGCACCCGAAAGCGCCGCCGCCGGAAAGGCGCTGAGCCCGCCCCATTGCAGGAGCGCGGCGAGAAGTGACGGCGTGAAAATGGTCATGACGACCTCCTTGGTTCGGCCTTCTCATATATGGGCTGGCCGGGCGGGAAATAGGGCGGATTTGCGGCGCGTTGCCATCATTCGTTGGGCAGCGTTCAGCCAGCAATTCCCCGCCGCGTCAGCAGATAAGTGGCAAAGCTCGCCAGCCAGTGACCGCCGGAATAATGCTCGCCCGACACCGCCGCGACGCCTGTCTCCCGGTGCAGCGCGGCGGCAGCAAGCAGCGACGGCGTGCGCGGATCGTCCTCGCCGAGCGCCGACGCGATGCCCTCCAGCGCCCAGGCGCGCGACAGATTGACCCCGTCAAGGTGCACCAGCTTGCCATCGGACGAGTCGAGCACGACACCCGGCGCAAGCCAGTCACCCGAACCATCCGAGGGGATTTGCGGCATGAAACCGGTCAGCCAGCGCGAATACTCGGCGCGCGGCATGGCCCGGCGCATCAGGTCGGCCTCCATCAGGCAGGGTGACAGGAAATCCTCGCCGGACGGCTCATAGGCGAGCGGGCAATTCACGTCACCTGCATGGAATTTCAGCGTCGCCCCGACCAGCATCGTCTCAAGCTCTGCGTCACCGACCGTGCGCGCATAGTCGATCATCAGGCCAAAGGCGAAGGCGGTCTGGTTGTGCGTGCCGATGCGGATCGGATAGGCGAGCTTCGGCAGCCACGCCTTCACATTGGCGACGATGCGCGTCTCCAGCGGCCGCAGCGTCTCGCGCCATTCGCGCAGTTGCGGGTCGTCGCTTTCCTCAAGCTCTGCAATCAGTTGCAGGAACCATGCAATGCCGTAGGGGCGCTCGAAACTCGCCCGGTCCTCGCCGTCGAAATAGGCGACTTCTGCGGCAATGTTCTGCGCGGTGAAGCTCTGTGCCAGCGCTGCCCTGATCTCCTGCGTCAACGGGCCGTCCGGTGACATCTTCAGAACGCGCACCAGGAGCCAGTGGCCGTGAACGGAGGAGTGCCAGTCAAAACAGCCGTAAAACGCCGGGAACAACGCCCGCGGCGGCTGCACGTCGCCGTCGTCGGTCATCACATGGCTGATCTTGTTCGGATATTCCCGGTGAACGCAATCAAGGGCGAGACGCGCGAAACGGTCCAGATCCTCCGGTGCGGGCGCAGACAAGCCGAGGGCTGCAGGCTGCGCTTTGCGTTCCCCACCAGAGACGGTCATCGGCGGCTGGGCCGCGATGGTGGCAGCGTCGTCATCCGCCGCCCGCTCGCAGGACGACAGGAAGGCTGCGCCGAACACAACGGCCAGAAATGCAAATTGCCGGATCGCATGCACCATTTCGACGTCCCTCCCTGCCATAGCCGAGTATTATGACCGGGGTTCACAATCGGGCAAGCGCCCGCGTTTTCAACGGGCGAAGAAGGCACGGATCTCCTCGGTGTCTGCAGCGTCGAGCGGGCCGCGATAATGCGCGACAATGCGGCCGTCGGCTGTCACGAGGAAGGTTTCCGGCACGCCTGTGATCCCAAAATCCAGCCCCAGCATGCCGCTGCCATCCTCGATCACCACCTGATAGGGATTGCCAAGCTCGCCAAGGAAGCCGGCGCCGTTCTCCGGCGTGTCCTTGTAGAGAACGCCAACGAGCGCGGCGCCCTCGACCTTTGAGAGTTCCATCAGGGCGCCATGTTCGGCCCGGCAGGGCGTGCACCAGCTGGCAAACAGGTTCACCGCCATCGGCCGCCCTGCGAACTGGAACGTATCGCCCTCGCTGGCGTAGAGGACGCCGTAGCGCCCCGCGGGCACGGGACGGTCAAGCACGGCGCCGGATGCAGGGGCGAAACTGTCGGTTTTCTCCTGCGGTCCATGCGTCAGCCGCCAGCCTGCAATCACGGCAAACACCAGCAAAAGCAACAGCGGAAGGGCCCACAGCCAGCGCTTCATGCCGGCCCCTCGCCGCCCGTGCCTGCTTTCGGCGCAGCG
>JBGSUF010000191.1:0-5898 GCA_041736285.1 Hyphomonadaceae bacterium
CGCTTTTCGTCACGCTGGCGGTCGGCGCGACCGCGGCTCTGGTCGGCGCGCTGGCGGGCAATGCGATCCAGAACGCCGGACAGTCACAACGCGACCTTGGCGCCACCGAAGCGGTCACCATGCTCAATCCGCGCTTTTCCGGGCGCGACAAATTCGGTCGGCCATTCATGCTGACGGCGGAGACGGCGCAGCGCCAGCGCGGCGATCCCGACATTGTCGATCTGGTCAATCCGCGCCTTGTTGATGAGATGAACCGGATCGTGACCGCGCCGCGGGGCACTTATGATCAGGGCAATGAAACGCTGGAATTGTTCGGCGATGTGCGCGCCGAGGAGGCAGACGGCTATGTCTTTTCCTCAACGCAGGCGAAGATTTTCGTCGGCGAGAACCGCGTGGTCGGGATCGAACCGCTCAACGGGTCCGGCCCGATCGGTGATCTTCGTGCCGATACCTATGAAATCATGGAAGATGGCGCATCCATCCGGCTGCAGGGACGCGTGCGCACGGTCCTTTATCCGAATGGTCGCCCACAGGAGGAATAAGCCATGTCGAAGAACCACCCACGCCGCTCGCGCGTCATTGCACTCGCCACGTCCATTGCGCTGGTTGCGGCGGGGGCGTGGGGCGGCCTTGCGAGCGCGCAACTCTCCGACGAGGGCGGGCCGATCCAGGTTGACGCTGACAATGGCGAAATTCTCGACCGCGAGAAGAAGGCCGTCTACTGGGGCAATGTCGATGTCATCCAGGGCGATGCGCGGCTTCGCGCCGAGAAGATCGAAGTTTTCTATTCTGGCACCGAGAGTGCGGGCGGCATTGGCGGCGGCTTCGGCGAGCTGCGCACCATCGTGGCGAGCGGCGATGTCTTCTACGTCACGCCGGACTTCAAGGCGCGTGGCGATGTCGGGACCTATGACGCGGTCGCGGGGACCATCACCCTCGAAGGCGATGTCGTGGTCAGCCGCTGCAACGATGTGGCGACCGGCGAGCGGCTGGTGCTGCTCCTCGGGGAAGGCCGGTCTCTGCTGACGGCGGGTGAGGACGAACGTGTGCGGATGGTGATCGGTCCGGAAGGTCCGCAGGTCACCGGACAGGCTGCAGACGGCTGCGAGAGCTGAGCGGGTTGGCGGGTTGCGATGTTTTGACACCGCATTGAAACGCCGCATTAAGCTCATTGTGGTGAGTAATTCATAACAGGAGACCCTGATCGAGTTCGCGCGTCAGGGGAATGAAGGATGATCATGCGCCCCAGTGAATCCCCCCATGAAGGTCTTGCCGCGCGCGGCCTCGCCAAGTCGTTCAAGAAACGGCAGGTGGTGCGCGACGTGTCGATCTCCGTGACGAGGGGTGAGGTGGTCGGCCTGCTTGGCCCGAACGGCGCCGGCAAGACCACATGCTTTTACATGATTATGGGCCTGATCGCGGCGGATGCCGGCGTCATCACGATTGACGGCGAGGATGTCACTGCACTGCCCATGTATCAGCGGGCGCGGCTCGGGGTCGGCTATCTGCCGCAGGAGACCTCCATCTTTCGCGGCATGACGGTGCAGGAAAACGTCGCCTCGGTGGTGGAGCTGGTCGAGTCCAACCGGGCCGACCGCAAGGCGCAGACCGAGGCGCTGATGGAAGAGCTTCATATCACGCATATTGCCGGGCAGTCGGCCATGTCGCTGTCGGGCGGGGAACGTCGCCGGGTGGAGATCGCGCGGGCGCTGGCGTCTCGGCCGAGCTTCATCCTGCTGGATGAGCCATTTACCGGGATCGACCCGCTGGCCGTGTCCGACATCAGTGACCTTGTCCGCTTCCTGCGCGATCGCGGGCTGGGCGTTCTGATCACCGACCACCAGGTGCGCGAAACGCTTCAGATCGTCGATCGGGCCTCGATCATCTATGACGGTTCGGTGCTGTTTGAGGGCACACCTCAAGAGATACTGACCAATCCAGACGTTCGCCGGGTGTATCTCGGCGAACAGTTTGCAGCCTGAAGGAAAGCGGATGTCAGAAGTGCGGCACAGACTCGACATGCGCCAGGCCCAGAGCCTGGTGATGACGCCGCAACTGCAGCAGGCAATCAAGCTGTTGCAGCTCAACAATATCGAGCTGGCGGAATTCGTTGAACAGGAAATCGAGCGCAATCCCCTCTTGGAGCGGGACACCGGCAAGGCGGACGAGGCCGTCGAACCGGTCCAGCCGACAGAAACGCGGGCCGAACTGCGCCTCGATGACAGCTCCGGCATTGGTGTGGCGAGCAGCGACCTCGATGCGCCGCGCGACGACGTTTACGAGAGCGGAACCAACTCCGATGGTGAGGGCGGCCAGCCGAGCGGCCCGTCGACCGGCACCGACTGGTCAAAGGCCGGCAGCGGCGGGTCTGGCCCCGAGGGCGGCTATGATTTCGAGGCAAACCACACCGGGGAAACCTCGCTGCACGAGCATTTGTGCAACCAGTTGACGCTTGCGGGCTTGTCGCCTGTTGACCAGATGATCGCACGCCGCCTGGTCGATGACGTTGATGAGGCCGGCTATTGCCGCGTCGATGTCGAGGAAGTGTCTGGCCTTCTCGGGACGACTTTGGCCGATGTCGAGCGCGTCCTGAAAGTGTGTCAGGGCTTCGAGCCGACCGGCGTGATGGCGCGCAACCTCGTTGAGTGCCTGGGCCTGCAACTGATTGAGCGGAACCGGCTCGATCCGGCCATGTCGACCCTGCTCGACCATCTCGACCTCGTGGCGCGACATGATCTTGCGCGGCTTTGCGATATTTGCGGGGTGGACCGGGAAGACCTGTCAGACATGCTTTCGGAGCTGCGTGAGCTGACGCCGAGGCCGGGCGCCGGGTTTTCCGGTGAAGCGGCGCTGGCCGTCGCGCCGGATGTCATCGTCCGCGAGTTGCCGAACGGCACGTTCAGTGTCGAACTCAACGCCGATACGTTGCCGCGGGTGATCATGAACCGCGCCTATTATGCCGAAGTTTCCAAAGTGGCGCGCGGGGAGAAGGACAAGGATTTCCTCGCCGAGTGCGCGGCCAATGCCAACTGGCTGATCAAGAGCCTCGACCAGCGCGCGCGCACCGTTCTGAAAGTCGCCAGCGAAATCGTGCGCCAGCAGGATGCGTTCTTCGCCTACGGCATCGCGCACCTGCGTCCGCTCAATCTGAAGACGGTCGCCGACGCGATCGGCATGCACGAATCGACCGTGTCGCGCGTCACCTCAAACAAGTTCATGGCAACGCAGCGCGGGACTTTCGAGCTGAAATACTTCTTCTCGACCGCGATCGCATCGACGGGAACGGGCGAGGCCCACGCCGCCGAAGCCGTCCGTCACCGGATCAAGATACTGATTGACGAAGAGAGCGCCGCCAACGTGCTCTCGGACGACCAGATCGTTGAAATGCTGAAAGGCTTCGGGATTGATGTCGCCCGGCGGACGGTCGCCAAATACCGGGAGTCATTGGGCATTCCGTCATCGGTGCAAAGGCGAAGACGCTTGCGTCAGAGCGCATGAGGTTCCACACTGTGACCCTGATACAAGGGCGGCTGGAAATCCTCCGATGCATCTTGACAGGCCCGGCGACATCAGGGGCGCGCTGTCAGACCCTGACCATGCCCGCCGGGCGATAACAGGCTTGAAAAACGGGAGTTCTCCCTTGCAGGTACAGATTGCCGGAAAGAATATGAGCCTCGGTGACGCGCTCAAGGAGCGTATTGCGGATGGTCTGGAGGCCGTCGTCTCGAAATATTTCGAACGACCGGCCGACGGTCATGTCACCGTGATGAAGGACGGCCACGAGATCGAAGTGGACTGCAATGTCCACCTTCCGTCCGGTATCATCCTCCAGTCGCAGGGCCGGGCCAGCGATGCCCACGCCGCGCTGGATGTGGCGCTGGCGAAGATGGACAAGCGGGTGCGCCGCTACAAGCGCCGCCTGCGCGATCATCACAAGAATGACAGGTCTCCCCTGCCAAGCGAGTTCGTCCAGTCTTTCGTGATCCAGCCGGTTGACGAGGATGAGGAGGAGGACGATACAGACGCCGAAATGACCAATGGGCATGACGCAGCGCCCCTCATCATCGCGGAGACGCGAACGCAGCTCAACACAATGTCGGTCTCGACAGCCGTCATGCAACTCGACCTCTCGGAAAACCCGTCAATCATGTTTCGCAATGCCGCCAATGGTCGGCTGAACATGGTCTACCGCCGCCCGGACGGGCATGTGGGCTGGGTCGATCCCGGCGAGAGCGACGCATCGCGGCAATAAGGCGCCACCCTGCGCCACCCCAGACCCTACCCACGAAAGTAATGTTGATCATGGCTCAGGATCTTTCCTCCCTTCTGAAGGAGGGCATCATCATCGCCCGGTTGCACGCCAACAGTCGCAAGCAGGTTCTCTGCGAGATGGCCGAAGCGATGGCGCGCAAGCTGAAATTGGACACAAGAGACATTTTCGAAGCGATCATGGAGCGTGAGCGGCTTGGTTCGACCGGGGTGGGGAGCGGCGTTGCCATTCCCCACGCCCGGATCGAAGGGCTGGACAGGACGGTCGGCGGATTTGTGAGGCTGGAGCAGGCGGTCGATTTCGACGCCGTGGACGAAAAACCTTGTGACCTGATCTTCATGTTGCTCGCGCCGCACGCGGCCGGGGCTGACCATTTGCGGGCTCTGGCCAAGGTGTCGCGGGCTTTCCGGCAGGCCGAAGTGCGTCAGGCCCTGCGTGAGGCGCGCACGGAAAGTGATGTCCTCGCCGTGCTATGTCCCGGCGGGGAGCGTGCGCCGTCGGCTGCCTGATACGGCGTTCGGGGGGGGCAGTGGTTCAAACGCCAAGCCTTCTTGAAGGGCCAAGCCTTCTTGAAGGGCCAGTCCTTCTTGAAGGGCGAGTCATTCTCTGAGCACCAGCCCTTCGCTTCGCTTTGGGCTTTTGCTTCTGGCGGCTTGTTTCCTGCGCCGGTGTCGGTTCGCAATTGGCTCCGGCCGCTGCGAAGGTGCGGTAAAACAAACGCCCGCCTCATCACGAGGCGGGCGCTGTTGTTTCCGCGATGTCCGGTCAAAGACCAGGCACGGCTGCACACCGGGTGGACGTCAGTGCACGCTCATCGGGTTGAGTTCGTTGGCGAGCGCGAGGGCGAAGGCGGCTTCGCGGCCTTTGAGGATCGCCAGGGGCTGGCCCTCATCGCTGAGCACGGCGAAGAGGTCGTCGGTCGAATCGAGCTGATCGAGCGCTTCGGAATTCACCAGTTCCTCGACTTCCTGGTCGATAAGACGGCGGACATAAACGCACTTTCCGGTCGCAACTTCATCGCGGTCGTGGTGGTCCAGCTGGGTTTTCATCGTCATATCCCTCCTTTCGGGCAGACACATGAGGCGACTCCGTCGGTCTCTTCCTGAGCCTTTCCGGTGTCCTTGCATAAGAGTTGGGGATATTGCCCCGGCGTTCAAGGCAATTCTTGCAGTCGGACTGCAACGCCTGCGAGCGAGTGTAACCCCGTGACGGCGGGGGCACTCTCGGTATAATCCCCTCAGCATGAATGATGACAACGGCTTCATGAGCGGGCGCCAGAGCCCCGACAATCCACCCGTGCCGGCGCAGGCCTGGCCGCTGATTTCGGCTGCGCGGGAGTTGATCGCGGAAGGGGGCTTGCGGGCCGTCACCGTGCGCAGCGTTGCCGATCGTGCGGCCAACAGCGCCTCGGCTGTCAATTACTGGTTCGGACATCGCGACACGCTGATCGCGCGATCGCTGCACACGGCCGCCGTGGAGGATGATGCCCACCTGCAGGCGATGACGGCGGAACTGGAGGATATTTCCCTGCCGCCAAAGGCGCTGGGAACGCTGCTGCATGGCGTGACCCGGACGATTGCGAGCGGGCGCGAGCGCGTGCTGCTGCGCTGGACGTGCGAGGCGGAGAC
>JBGSUF010000204.1:0-3734 GCA_041736285.1 Hyphomonadaceae bacterium
AACCAAATCCGAATTCGTCTCCGAAGAGATGGTGAAGTCGGACCGGCCGGAACTCACCGCCGCCAAGCGCATCGTCTCGGGCGGCCGCGCGCTCGGCTCGTCGGACAAGTTCAAGGAAGTGATCATTCCGCTGGCGGACAAACTGGGCGCCGCCGTCGGTGCCTCGCGCGCCGCTGTGGATGCGGGCTATGCGCCGAACGACTACCAGGTCGGCCAGACCGGCAAGATCGTCGCCCCGGAACTCTACATCGCCGTCGGCATCTCGGGCGCCATCCAGCACCTTGCGGGCATGAAGGATTCCAAGATCATCGTCGCGATCAACAAGGATGGCGATGCGCCAATCTTCCAGGTTGCCGATTATGGCCTGGTGGCGGATCTGTTCACGGCTGTCCCGGAACTGACCGGCGCGATCTGACGGGCTCGGTCTGACGGGCTCGGTCTAACGGGCCTTGATGAGTTCAGATGAAGATGAGTTCAGATGAAAGCCCCGGGGGAGAAATCCTCCGGGGCTTTTCGCGTTTGCGCGGGCGCGGCCTGCGGTCAGAGGCCGAGGCGGGTCTTCCATGCGGCGACCTGTTCGGCGACGCGTTCGGGGGATGTGCCGCCGAGGCTGGTGCGGCTGGCGACGCTGGCTTCGACGGTAAGCACGTCGAAGACGGCGGGGGTGAGGCGCGGCTCGATGGCCTGCATGTCCTCCAGCGAGAGGTCGGAGAGGTCGCAGCCGCGCGTTTCGGCGAGCCGCACGATGGCGCCGGTGACGTGGTGCGCTTCCCGGAAGGGCAGGCCGAGTTCACGGACGCAGAAGTCGGCAAGGTCGGTCGCCGTGGAGAAGGACTGGGCGGCGGCGGCGCGCATCCGGGCGATGTCGAAGCGTATCGTCTCCATCATGCCCGCCATCGCCTTGGCGCACAGGGAGAAGGTGTCGAACGCGTCGAAGGTGAGCGACTTGTCGTCCTGCAAGTCCTTCGCGTAGGCGAGCGGCAGCGCCTTCACCGTGGCCTGAAGCGCGGCAAAGCTGGAGGCGATGCGCACGGCCTTGGCGCGGATGAGTTCGGCGGCGTCGGGATTGCGCTTCTGCGGCATGATGGACGAGCCGGTCGACCAGGCGTCCGACAGCCGGGCAAAGCCGAACGGGCCAGAGGTCCAGAGCACGATTTCCTCGGCAAGGCGCGACAGGTGGGCAGCGGCGATGGACAGCACCGACAGCGCTTCAAGCGCGAAATCACGGGCGGAAACGGCGTCGAGACTGTTGGCCATGGGGCGATCGAAGCCGAGCGCGGCGGCGGTGGCGTCGCGGTCAATCGGGAAGCCGGTCCCGGCAAGGGCGGCGGCGCCAAGCGGGCATTCGTTGACGCCTGTGCGGGCGTCCTCAAGACGACGGATGTCACGCGCGGACATCTCGACATAGGCGAGGAGGTGGTGGCCGAGGGTGACAGGCTGGGCGGTCTGCAAGTGGGTGAAGCCCGGCATGACGCTGGAAGCGTGCTCACCGGCGCGGTTCACGAGGACGCGCTGGAGGGTGATGAGGTCGTCAATCGTCTCACCGAGTGCGCCGCGGACCCAGAGGCGGAAATCGGTGACGACCTGATCGTTGCGCGAACGTGCCGTGTGGAGCCGGCCGGCGGGTTCGCCGATCAGCTCCTTCAGCCGCGCCTCGATGTTCATGTGAATGTCTTCCAGCTCACGCCGGAAGGGGAAGAGGCCGTCACGGATTTCCGCCGCGATGGCGTCAAGGCCGGACTGGATGGCGGCGTTGTCGGCGTCGGATATGATCCCCTGCGCGGCGAGCATGTCGGCATGCGCCTTTGATCCGGCAATGTCCTGCCGGGCCATGCGCTTGTCGACGTCGATGGAGGCGTTGATCGCTTCCATGATGTCGCTGGGCCTTTCCGCGAACCGACCGCCCCACATTTCTTGACCTTGCGTGGATTTGTCTGCCATTGCCCAACCTTCGAGGAGAAAAACATGCCGCAATCTGTGACACGGACCGGAATTGGACTGATGGTATTGGCCGCGCTGGCGGCAATTGTCTACGTCCTGATGTCGGCAACGTCCGGGGAGCCACAGTCGGGCGGCGCGGCCGCGTTCCGGAAAGGTGAGCTGGCCAAGCTCGAAATCGGCAATGACACTGTGCAGCCGGCCGGGAATTTCACCGGGCCGGACGGCGGCGAAGTGAATCTTCAGGCGTTTCGCGGCAAGGTGGTGCTGGTCAATCTTTGGGCGACGTGGTGCCCGCCCTGCGTCGAGGAGATGCCGACGCTGCAACGCCTGCAGGAATTGCGCGGCGGCGAGGATTTCGTGGTGCTGGCGGTGTCTGTCGACACCGTGCCGGACCGGGAGTTTGCCCAACGCGAACTGGGGAAGCTGGCGGGCGGTGTGCTCACCTTCTATCATGACCCCAATTACGCGCTCCCCTACGGCATGGGCGCGCGTGGGTTTCCGACGACGGTGATTTATGACCGCCAGGGCCGGGAAATCGCGCGGCTGTCCGGCGAAGCCGACTGGGCGGGGGAGGACGCGCTGGCGCTGATCGACTGGGCGATCGAACAGGGCAGGTGAAGCGCGCTCCCGGCCTCACTATATGTCGAAGCGATGCGCCAGACGCCCGGAGGGGCAAGGGAGATGACCATGCCGCCGAGAGATGTGAACTATACGTTTGACGATGAGGCCATCGCCCAGCTGATGGCCTATGGCGACGTGCGCTGGCATGAGGAAGGCGACGTCCTCACGGCGGAGGGTGACTCGCGCAGCGAGATGATCGTCACACTGTCCGGCGAGACCCACATCCTTGTTGAGACGCATGAGGGCACAACGCGTGTCGGCTGGATGGAGCGGGGGCAGTTTGCCGGCGATCTCACGGCGCTGAGCGGGCAGGCAACGCTGGCCCGAACGGTGATGGGGAAGGCGGGCGAGGTTCTGCACATTTCCCATGAGCGGTTCCAGAAACTCCTGATGGAAAATTCAAAGCTGTCGGATGTGTTTGTGGGGGTTCTTTCGGCGCGGCGCGAGTTCGGCCGGACGAGCATCAAGACGGCCGTGATTGTCATCGGCGAACCGCAAGACCGGCTCGTGTTTGCGTCACGCGATCTTCTCAGCCGCCACGGCATTCCGCACTCCTGGTATGCGCCGGACGCCGACGGACCTGCGCGCTCGATCATGTCGGCGCGGGGGATTTCCGATGCGGACCTGCCGGTCGTGGTGCGCGGCAGCCTTGAGGTCATGGTGCGCCCGACGGTGGAGCAATTGTCGGCGGCCTTCGGGCTGGACCTGTTGCCGGACGGGGCGACGGCCGATGTCGTCGTGGTCGGCGCCGGACCAGCCGGGCTGGCGGCCTCGGTCTATGCCGCGTCGGAAGGTCTGAGCGTTGTCACGCTCGACACCGAGGGACCGGGCGGACAGGCGGGAACAAGCAGCAAGATCGAGAATTATCTCGGCTTCCCGATGGGGGTTTCGGGCCGGGAACTGGCAGAGCGCGCGGCCATACAGGCTCAGAAGTTCGGCGTGCGGATCGGCTCGCCCGTGCATGTGACGGGCCTTTCAAAGAATGACACGGGTTACTGCATCGAACTGCGCGACGGTCGCAGGCTGGCGGCGCGGGCGGTGGTGATCGCGACAGGGGCCCAGTATCGCCGCCTCCCGATTGAGGGGCTTGAGCGCTATGAGGGGCGCGGCGTGTATTACGGCGCAACGCCGATGGAGGCGCAGCTGTGCGGCGGCCAGGAAGTGGCGGTCGT
>JBGSUF010000214.1:0-7495 GCA_041736285.1 Hyphomonadaceae bacterium
CCCCGGCGCGTTCAACAGCGCGGTATTCTATCGCGGCAACATTCTGCACAGCGGGGTGATCGACAATGCCGCGCCATTGAGCGCCGACCCTGCCGAGGGTCGGCTGACGATCAATGCCTTCTTCCGCCCGGCGGCGGGATAGGGCGCAACAGGGACGGGATGATGCAATCAGAGTTCAGAAAACTCGTGATCGTCGGCGGCGGGACGGCGGGCTGGATCACCGCCGCCGCTTTCAGCCGGTTGCTGGGCCAACGCCTCGCCATCGAACTGGTCGAGAGCGAGGCGATCGGCACGGTCGGCGTGGGCGAGGCGACCATCCCGCAGATCATTCGGCTGAATACGATCCTGGGCATCGATGAGCATGAGTTCCTGCGGGCGACTTCAGGCACCTTCAAACTCGGGATCGAATTCGTCGACTGGGGCAAGAAAGGTAGCCGCTATCTCCACACCTTTGGCGATACGGGGATGAACCTCAGCAATGTGGCCTTTCACCACTATTGGCGGCGCAGCGTGAGCGGCGATGCGGCGCCCGATCCCAAGGGGCTGTGGGACTATTCGCTGCACCAGCAGGCGGCAGAGCAAGCGCGCTTCGGCAAGCTCGACCGGGTCGGCAATACCGCGATGACCGGGCTCGCCTATGCCTATCATTTCGACGCCAGCCGCTATGCCCTGTTCCTGCGCGCCTATAGCGAAAAGCGCGGGGTGACGCGGACAGAGGGGATTGTCGATGCCGTTGAACGCGATAGCGAGTCCGGTGACCTCACCGCCATTACCCTGAAGAATGGCAAGCGCGTCGCAGGCGATTTCTTCATCGATTGCACCGGCTTCCGCTCGCTCCTGCTGGGCGAGACGCTGGGGGTGGGTTACGAGGACTGGTCGCGCTGGCTTCCATGTGACCGCGCGCTGGCAGTGCCGAGCGAACGGCTGCCGACGCTGGTGCCCTATACCCGCGCCACGGCGAAGAACGCAGGCTGGCAGTGGCGCATCCCCTTGCAGCACCGCACCGGCAACGGGCACGTCTACTGCAGCCAGTTCATGGACCAGAGCCGCGCAACCGACATTCTGCTCGCCGGTCTTGATGCGCCGCCGACAACATCACCCCGCCACCTGTCCTTCACCACCGGCCACCGCCGCCGCTTCTGGGAGCGCAACTGCGTCGCCATCGGCCTGTCGGCCGGCTTCATGGAGCCGCTGGAGTCGACCTCCATCCACCTCATCCAGGCCGCGATCACCAAGCTCGTCGCCCTGTTGCCGGACAAGCGCTTCAACCCTGTCGAGCGCGACGAGTACAACCGGCTGACCTTGCTGCAATTCCAGCAGATCCGCGATTTCCTCATCCTGCATTACAAGGCCAATGCCCGGCCCGGCGCCTTCTGGCAGATGCTGCGCGAGATGGAGATTCCCGACACGCTCGCCACAAAGATCGAGTTGTTTCGCTCCAAGGGCCGCATCTTCCGCTTCGAGGACGAGTTGTTCGGCGAGGCCAACTGGCTGGCCGTGCTCACCGGGCAGGGCATACTCCCCGGCAGCTGGGATCCCATGCTCGACACGCTCGACCCGGCCACGGTCGAGGCCCATGTCGCTTTCGTCCACCGTGTGATGCAGGAAACCGCGTCAAAACTGCCGACCCACGCCGCCTTTATCGAGCGCTTCTGCCGCGCCAAACCCGCCCAAGCCATCGGAGCGTCCGCATGACACAACCCCGCGTCAAATCCGTCACCATCATTGGCGGCGGCACCGCCGGCTGGATGACGGCCGCCGCCCTGTCGGAAATCCTGAAAGGGGTCGGCCTGTCCATCACGCTGATCGAGTCCGACGAGATCGGAACGGTCGGTGTCGGCGAGGCGACCATCCCGCAGATTGGCACGTTCAACCGGTCGCTCGGCATTGATGAGGATGAATTTGTCCGCCGCACCAAGGGCACATTCAAGCTCGGCATCGAGTTTGTGAACTGGGGCGCTCTGGGTGATCGCTACATCCACCCCTTCGGCGGCTACGGCCTCGACATGGCCGGCGTTTCCTTCCACGCCTTCTTCCTCAAGAACCATGTCGGCGATTGCGACCCGCAGACGCTTGAGCAGTATTCGCTGCAAGCGCTCGCGGCGCGCCAGGCCCGGTTCATGCGTCCCGTCAATGCCGGCAACTCTCCGCTGTCGGCGATTGCCTACGCCTTCCATTTTGACGCCGGACTGTACGCCGCCTTCCTGCGTGAGTTTGCCGAGACGCGCGGTGTGATCCGCCAGGAGGGCCGCGTCGTCGATGTCCGCCTGCGGCCGGAGGATGGCTTTATCGAAGCGGTCACGCTGGAGGACGGGCGCAGCTTTGGCGGCGACCTCTTCATCGACTGCTCCGGCTTTCGCGGTCTCCTGATCGAACAGGCGCTGAAGGCCGGTTATGATGACTGGAGCCACTGGTTGCCATGTGACCGGGCGGTGGCCGTGCCCTGCACGCGGACCGATCCGTTATTGTCCTACACACGCTCCACCGCGCACGAGTTTGGCTGGCAATGGCGCATCCCGCTCCAGCACCGCACCGGCAACGGCCTTGTGTATTCCAGCGCCCACGCCAGCGACGAACTGGCCACCGAGCGCCTGTTGTCCAGTCTCGACGGCGACCCGCTCGCCGACCCGCGCTATGTCCGCTTCACGACCGGCCACCGCAAGCGGTTGTGGGTCAAGAACTGCGTCGCCATCGGTCTTGCGGGCGGCTTTCTTGAACCGCTGGAATCGACCTCGATCCATCTCATCCAGTCGGGGATTGCGCGCCTTCTGCAGCATTTCCCGACCGGCGGCTTTGAGACCTCCGACATTGACCGCTTCAACCGCGTCTCCACCGAGGAGTATGAGCGCATCCGCGACTTCATCATCCTCCATTATCACGCCACCCAGCGCACCGATTCCGACTTCTGGAACCACACGCGCACCATGGACGTGCCAGACCACCTCAAGG
Organism: Hyphomonadaceae bacterium; assembly: GCA_041736285.1. GTDB lineage: Bacteria > Pseudomonadota > Alphaproteobacteria > Caulobacterales > Hyphomonadaceae > JBGSUF01. The sequence goes on from JBGSUF010000214.1 coordinate 2,950, forward strand.
AAAAGCTCAGCCTTTTCGATGCCAATGGCCGGATTTTCCGGGAGAATGACGAGTTGTTCAACGACACGTCATGGTTTGCGGTGATGATCGGGCAAAACCTTCGCCCGCGCGACTACGACCCCATCGCCGACGTGATGAGCGCAGAGGAAACGGCCCGGCGGCTGGAGCATATCCGCCAGACCATCGCAACCTCGGCGGCCCACATGCCGCTCCACGCCGACTTCATCGCCGAGCGCTGCCTCGCCGACGGGATGCCGCTGGCCGCCGAGTAGAACGGCGGCGCTATTGCGCCGCCACCGCATAAAGCCCGAACACCGCGCCGGTAAACCCGCCCGCGCGCTCAGTGCTCAAGAGCCGACCGTCAACATCCTCGGCCAGCACGGACCAGTCACCACCTTCGGCGTCGCCGAGCCGGTAGGCAAAGTCATAGTCGCGGCCAGACGCGGTGATGCGCAGGCTGACGCGGTCGTCCGCAGCCATGGCCAGCGGTGCGCGCGCGAGCACCATTTCCTGCCCCGCCTCACGCTTTGTCAGGCGGATTTCGGTCTCCCCGTCTGCGCCAAGCCCGATGCCGAGCGCGAGGAAATGTTCGTCATCATGAAAGGCCACAAGCCCTGCCTCATCGCCCGCCGACACCGGCGCAAAGCCAAGCTCGGTCTGCGCGTCGGCATTGTGATGCTGCTGCCGCCGCGCCAGCATGGACGGCTGACCCCCGGCGCCGAGCGCCACCGGACGCGCGGTGATGAACAACGCCCCGTCTTCGATCCGGAACCAGTCCTGAATGCGCACGCGCGGCGTCATCCATTCCGGGCCGATGCCCGTATCGCTGAACGGTTCGGAAATCGTGAAGTTGCCGCTCATCGGCATGGTGTCGCCGGGCATCGGCGCGCCGGCCGGACGGGCAACGCTGAAGCCCAGAACCTCGTTCTCATCAAGGATCACCGGCCAGCCATCGCGCCATTCCACCGGTGCGAGAAATGTCTCCCGCCCGGTATTGTGATGCCAGATCTCATAGGGCCGGATGCCTAGAAAGATCGCCCACCAGTCGCCCGCCGCATCCTGCACGAGGTCAGCATGGCCGAGCGCGGTGACCGGGTTGGGCCGGTCGTCCGCCAGGCCGCGCTGGGTCAGGATCGGATTGCCCTCATAGGCCACATACGGCCCCAGCACCGACGCTGACCGCAGCACCACCTGCGAGTGATTGAGGCTTGTGCCGCCCTCGGCGCAGGAGAAATAATACCACTCGCCAATCTTGTAGATATGCGGCCCTTCGATCCAGATCGGGTTTTCCTCCGGCCGTACCCCGCTATTGACCAGCACGACCGGCTCGCTGACGGGCTGGAAGCTCGTCCGGTCGATCTCACGGATCCAGATCGCGCGGTGACCGTCATAGTTCGAACCGCCCGGCGGCATGTCATTGTTCATCAGATACATCTTGCCGTCGGTGTCGAAGAAGACCGACGGGTCGATGCCGCCAACTTCGGGCATCCACACCGGATCCGACCATGGCCCGGCCGGATCGGTGGCCGTGATGATGAAGTTGCCGCCGCAATCCACGCAGGTGTTGGCGATGTAGAACACACCCTCGTGAAACTCGATGGTCGGCGCAAACACGCCGCGCGACAGGCCAAGCCCGTCAAAATCCAGCATTCCGGGCCGGTCGATCGCATTGCCGATCTGCTCCCAGGTCACAAGATCGGTGCTGCGAAACACCGGAATGCCGGGATACCAGGAGAAGGTGGAATTCACGAGGTAGTAGGCGTCGCCGGCCTCGGTCACCGACGGGTCGGGGTAGAAGCCCGCGAGGACCGGGTTCGGCGCCGCGCCGTCCGGAATGACGGCGAACACCGGGTCATTGCCGGTGTAGGTAAAGCTCTCAAAGCGTGCCTGCAGCGTCGCCGCGACGGTCTCTGCGCCGTCATTGTCTGCAACCGGCGGCTCGCCCTGGCATCCGGCCAGCAGGATTGCCGCGCCGAGCAAAGCCGCGGCCGCTGCGCGATTGTGGTTCCAGGCCATTGTCATTTCCCCCTTGCAAAAGATTCTCGCCTCCCGCGCTGGACGGCGGAAAACAGTTTATGGTAGCGGTATCAAAATTCAAAGTCAGGGTCCAGCCATTGCGGAGCCACTGACCTTTCAGAGGGGAAAACCCTCGGTGTGGAGAGGAAGACAGACATGACCAGGCTCAACCGGCGCGAGGCTCTCGCGATCTTCTCGGCATCCGCCCTCACGGCAGGGTGTGCAACATCTGGCGGCGCGTCCGGCGGCGATGTTCCGATGGGAACAGAAACGGCCGCCCTGAAGGATCTGGCCAACGAAAAGGGCATACGGTTCGGTTCCGCCATGGCCGCGCATCATGTCGATGATCCGCAATACGCCGCCATCATGAAGCGCGACTGCGCCACCATGGTCGCCGAGAACGAGCACAAGATGTACACCATCCAGCCGGTGCGCGGCCAATGGAACTGGGCGCCCGCCGACAGGCTGGTCGGCTTTGCCAAGGCCAACAACATCATGATGCGCGGCCACACCGTCGTCTGGCACCATCCGCGCTGGATGCCCGATTGGGTCAACAACACCACCTTCTCCGCCGCCGAAGCCGAGAGCGAGCTGGGCGATTACGTGACCCAGGTGGTCAAGCGCTACGACCCCTTCATCTACTCGTGGGACGTCATCAACGAGAGCGTCGCCGATGAGGATGGCGCGTTCCGCGAGACCAGTTTTTCCAAGGCGATGGGCGGCACCGTCAATGCCCTCGACTTCTGCTTTCGCAAGGCCCGCGAAGCCGCGCCCGGCTGCTCACTGGCCTATAACGACTATATGAGCTGGGAAAATACCAGCACCAAGCACCGCGCCGGCGTTCTGCGTCTGATGGAAGCCCTGATGAAGAAGGGCACACCGATCGACGCGTTCGGCATGCAGAGCCATTCCAACTACGAGATGCCGAACGAATACACGCGCGACAAGCAGCGCAACTGGATCGCCTTCCTCGATGAGCTCAAGGGCATGGGCTTCAAGCGCTTCTACATCACCGAATACGATGTCAACGACACCCGCATGACGGCCGACATCGCCCGCCGTGACGCGGCCATCGCCAGCTACACCAAGGACTATCTCGACCTGATGTTCTCCTATCCGGAGACCAAGGACGTGCTGATCTGGGGCATGGTTGACGGCCTCAACTGGCTGCAGGATTTCCTGCCGCGCACGGACGGTGTGGAAAAGCGCCCGACCCTCTATGACAGCCAGTATCGTCCCAAGATCGTCCGCGATGCCGTCGCCGCTGCCTTGCGTTCAGCCCCGAAACGCGACTACGCATGATTGCGGTAACAAACCGATCCGACGGGAAGGACGTCCGGCATGTTTCTGGGCATTGATATCGGCACGTCCGGGGTCAAGGTTGTTGTCACCAACGACAGCAATGACGTGATCGAACAGGCCACCGCGCCGCTCAGCGTGTCCCGGCCGCATCCGCTCTGGTCCGAACAGGATCCCGGCGACTGGTGGTCGGCCACGCAGACGGCCGTCCTGTCGCTGTCGCCGGACCGGCGCGCCAGCATCCAGGCCATCGGCCTTTCCGGACAGATGCACGGCGCCACCCTTCTGGGCGAGGACGACCGCCCGCTACGCCCGGCAATCCTCTGGAATGACGGCCGCAGCCACGCCGAATGCGCACAGCTGGAGGCCGCAGAACCGCGCGCCCGTGACATCACCTCCAACATGGCCATGCCCGGCTTCACCGCGCCCAAGCTGCTCTGGGTGCGCGGGCACGAGCCGGAAACCTTCGCGAAGATCGCCAAAGTCCTTCTGCCAAAGGACTATGTCCGCCTGATCATGACCGGCGACCATGCCAGCGACATGTCCGACAGCGCCGGGACGCTCTGGCTGGACGTTGAAAAACGCCAGTGGTCGCCCGAAATGATCGCCGCCAGCGGCCTCTCATCGGCGCACATGCCCCGCCTGCATGAGGGTTGTGAGATCACCGGCCATCTGCGTCCGGCCATCGCGGCGGCCTGGGGCATGCCGGTTGTCCCGGTGGTTGCAGGCGGCGGCGACAATGCCGCCGGCGCGGTCGGCGTTGGCGTGATCGCTGCCGGGGACGCTTTCCTGTCCCTCGGCACGTCCGGCGTGCTGTTTCTTGCCGGAGACGCCAACCATCCGGACCCCGAGGCCGGCGTTCATGCCTTCTGCCACGCGCTTCCGGGCCGCTGGCACCAGATGTCGGTCATGCTGTCGGCGGCCTCATGCCTTGACTGGGCGGCGCGGCTCACCGGCATGGCTGGCGGCGCAGAGCTTGCAGGCCTTGCCGAAGCGCGCAGCCGTCTGGGCGGTCGCGAGATCTTTCTTCCCTACCTGTCGGGCGAACGCACCCCGCACAATGATCCGCACGCCCGCGGCGTCATGTTCGGCCTCGACCATGACAGTGATGCAGCGGCGCTCGGTCAGGCTGTGCTGGAAGGCGTCGCCTTCGCCTTTGCCGACGGCCTTGCCGCGCTGGTCCATGCCGGCGGACAGCCGCGCAGCATCACCGTCATTGGCGGCGGCGCAC
>JBGSUF010000317.1:0-11801 GCA_041736285.1 Hyphomonadaceae bacterium
CCCGCTCCGGTCCGCCCGGCCGGGTGCGCTCCACCCAGATGCCGACGCGGCCCTCGCGCCGACCGGCATCCACGTTGAACGCCGCCAGCGTGTCGATGATCCAGTCCTCAAGGCCGCAGACGAACCGGCGCACGTCCGCGCCACGACCGCGCAGGTCCAGCATGACATAGATCACACGCTGGCCGGGGCCGTGATAGGTGTATTGCCCGCCCCGCCCGGCCTCGAAGACGGGAAAGCGGTCCGGTTCGCGAAGATCCTCGGCCCGCGCGCTGGTCCCGGCGGTGTAAAGCGGCGGATGTTCCAGCAGCCAGATGCGCTCACGGGCGCGGCCCTCGCGAATGGCCTCGACGCGCGCCTCCATCTCGGCGAGGGCGAAATGATAGTCGGTGAGGCCGCCGCTGACATGCCATTCCGGCGCAGCCTGTCCGGGCGGAAGAAAAAGGCCTGATGGTGTGCTCATACGCGCAGATGTAGAGCGCCGCAGGCCGGCGGGGAAGTGGGCGAAAGCCCCGCCGCACGCGCGCCGCCGCAGAATTCCGCACGCCAGTCAATATCGCCCCTTCACAAGAGCGCCGCGTTATGGTTCAAGACGCGCCTCGCTACCCAGATGTGCGGTCGTGGCGGAATTGGTAGACGCGCAGCGTTGAGGTCGCTGTGGGGAGACCCGTGGAGGTTCGAGTCCTCTCGACCGCACCAGTCGTTATTGCGTCACCGCTCGCGGTTCCGCGCTCGCTGCCTTGGCGTGCGTTGGGCGAAGGGTAAGGCCTGTCATCCGCAGCATTGTTTCCTGCGCTACCGCTCGCGGTTCAGCGCCATGAGGCCGCACGCACCGCCGCGCTGGCGTCGGGCTTTCGCTACAGGCCGCTGGAGCAGTTGATCGGCGAGCGCGCTATCGAAGATGTGGTGAGGCGGCTCCTCGCGGTCGACGCGCAGGGGCGGTCTCAGGGGGAGTTGCTGCCCTGCAAGGTCGAAGCCCTGCTTGGCGGGGTGGAGGAGCCCGGGGTCACGGTGAGCGAGGCGCTCGACCTCTATCTCAATGAGATCGCGATCGATGACCAGTATGGCAAATCCGACGCGCAGGCCCATCAGTGGCGCAAGGTCAAACGCCTGTCGATCAGCTACTTCATCGAACAGGTGGGCGACCTCAGACTGTCTGAAATCACACGCGACCACGCCCTGAAATATCACCGCTACCGGTCAGAGCGCGTCACCGGCGAGCATGGCGGCGGTGCCGCCGTCAAGCCGAACACGGCCAATCGGCATATCGGTAATATCCGTCTGCTCTACAGCGCTTACTACAAGCATGTCGGTGAGGAGACCCGGCAGAACCGCCGCGGAGGACGCGACGCGAGGGGACGATGCAGGGATGACGGCCGCCCGCATCACAATGTGCAGGCGTGAACAGGCAGAAGATTTCCGACGCTGTGACCATCATCGCCTCCGAGCTTGCCACGAGTCGTAACCCGGACCCGGAAAAAAAATTCGAACCGGCTTCGCCGGTGCCAGCTCCGCGGCTTCGCCGCTACGCCATAAAGGGAAATGGGGTTAAAGCGTCCTGGCCACGCGGAAGCCCCTGTCGCTGAACCGGACCGTGGGATAGTTCCTGATGCGGTACGCCGAGCGGAGGATCTGTGGGGCGTCGTACCAGGAACCGCCGCGGAAGACGCGACGCGAGCAATTGCTCACAGTGCGGGCAGAACCATCCGACGGCGCACCGGAATAGCTGTCCTGATAGCAATCCTCCACCCACTCATAGACATTGCCGTGCAGGTCGTGGACACCGAACGCGTTTGCAGCCGAGTAACCTACAGGCTCGGTGCGATAGCTTGTGCAGGAGGTGAAGTTCGCGCCGTTCCAAGCTCCGCGCGAACAGGTCGGGTCGCCATCGCCCCAGCTGAACCGCGTGCTCGTCCCGGCCCGCGCCACATATTCCCATTCCGCCTCCGAAAGCAGACGATACCGCTCTCCCGTCTTCCGGCTCAGCCATTGCACATAAGCCTGTGCATCCTCCCAGCTCACATTGATGACGGGACGCGAGCCCTTGCCCCAGCCTTCATCGCCGCCAGCACTTGTCAGGACCAGAATTCGAGCAACCCCCATCGGCAACACATGCCTCCCATTCCGCCCACGTCACCTCATACTTGCCGACCGCGAACTGATACCCGATCCGGACCGTCCGCTGCGGGCCTTCATCGCTTTGCCGACCCGCCTCGCCGTCGGGCGAGCCCATGGTGAACGTGCCCGCCGGCACCACCACCATCTCAGGCCCTTGCCCACCCCCGCTCAGCGCGTCGCGGAACGTGTCGCCGGGCTGGTGCTCCGGCTTTGGCTCCGGCTCCGACTCCGGCTCCGGCTCTGGTGTGACGTTGGGGGCATCTACAACATCAGTTTTCGGGAGAACACTGCCCTCAAAACCGGAACCGGATTGAAAAACACCGACGAAGATTGTGACAATGGCGGCTGCAGTTGCGACAAGGCCGCCAGCGAGCTTGGCTCCCTTTCCCAAGACAAATCCGGGGCCCGCGGCCTTCAGGCGATCAATCCGCGCCCTCGCCAGGTCTGCAAATTGGGCGCTGACTCCGAACCGAGCCAGGTAGGCCTCGTACTCTTCTGGCCGCTGCGGTGTCGCAACTGAAATCGACCGCCAATACTCCGCTTCTACGGAAAAGGCATCCAGTGCCTGCTCAACCGCCGCCTCAGTTTGACGGGGCGGAGCGGGCGGCGGCCCGGCTTTCTTCTCGATTGCGGCGAGGATTGAAAGGACCGAAGGCGCATCCGCTTCGCCCGACCAGCCGATTAGGCTATCAGCATTCAGGTTGCGGAAGCCGAAGGGCGGCTCGACTGGCTCGATGAGCACCGGAACGATGATGCCCAGCTGACGAGCGAGCTCAGCCTCCTCCAGCACCCAATGGGAGGTGATGGATTTTTTCGACCAAAGCACAACAGCCGCTTTGGCTTTGCGCAGGACCGCCTCAATCTCCTTGGCGAACTGGTCGCCTGATAGAAGGTTCACGTCCCACCAGACCGCGTAGCCCTTGCGCGTCAGGGCTTCGGCGAGCGCTTTGGCAATCGCGCGTTCCTCTCGTTTGTAACTGATGAAGACGTCCGCCATCGTCCCTCCGCGTCCCTTCGCGTCCCTCCGCGTTTATACCGCCAGAAACCGAACTGTCATCCAGGCTTTCGCCTTCCACCCGGCCCTTTCCGCCCCAGCACAGCGTTGCGCAGCTTTCGCGTGTGGGCGAAGGCGGCGTGGGCTTCCCAGGCCTGGATGCGGGGGCGGGCCTCGGCTTCTGTCAACGTGCCGGCGCGGAACTTGTCCCGCATGGCGCGCAGGCGGCAGCGGAACCGTGTGACATTTGCCTCCGGCAGGCGGCGCACGCCATCCGGCATCAGCACATAGCCGAGGAATTCGGCAGGCGTGGTCGTCGGCAGAATGACCGTCTTGCGCGGGTGAAGTTTCAGCCGACGGCCTTCAAGGAAGCGGGCGATCTGCTCGCGCCAGCCCGCCAGCACACCCGGATCGTCATGGAACAGCGCAAAGTCATCGACATAGCGCAGATAGGGCGCGCGCAGGACTTCGCAGCAGAAATGATCCAGCGGGTCGAGATAGAGATTGGCGAAGAACTGGCTGGTGAGATTGCCGATGGGCAGGCCGCGCCGGCGGGCGAAGGGGGCAAACAGGTCATCGCCCGGGAAATGTAGCTCGACCGGCTCCTGAGTGTTCGACGCGTCGATGATCCGGTCGAGCAAAGCGAGCGTCGGCGCGCATGCGATGCGGCGTCTGAGGTCACGTTTCAGCACGCGATGGTCGATCGCGGGGAAGTAGCGGAAGATGTCACAGCGCAGGACATGGGCGAGCCGGCCCCGGTAGCGCTCATAGGCTTCCACCGCCCGGTGCGCGCCCTTTCCGATCCGGTTGGCAAAACTGTGGTCAATGAAGCCGCGCTCGAAGATCGGCGCGACCACTTCGCAGAGCGCATGGTGCACGACCCGGTCGCGGAACGGCGCGGCCGACACGATCCGGTGCTTGGGATCAAACAGCTCGATCTTCACATAGCGCCCGGGCTGGTAGCTGCCATCGCGCAGCGTGCGTTCAAGCCTCAGGCATTCGGTTTCAAGATCGGCAAGGAAGGCCGCCGCGCCGGGTTTCTTGCGCTTGCCGAGGGCGGCCCGGCGCGCGGCGAGGATCAGCGCTCCGAAGCGTGCAATCTGCCTGAAAAGATCCCGCTCACGCCGGGGCACGCGCGGCGGTTGTCTCGGCCGCGCTGGCCTTCATCCAGCCACCGATAAGGCGCCCGACGCCGTCAATCTCGCGCGCGGCGTATTCATAGCGGCGCGGGTCGATATGGTGCAGATCATGGGCAAGGCGGATGAGATGGCGTAGCTTCTCAAGGCCGAGATTGGCTGCGGCCAGCGCCGCGCGCCGGTCGCGTGAATAGGTCGCCTCGATCAGGCGTTCAAGCACATCAAGTGCGGTCGCCTGCAACCGGTCGCCGAGCAGGAATTTCTGGCTTTTCGGGAATTTCTCCACCGCCGGAATCAGCCAGCGCAGGAAGACATTCATGGCCTCCAGAGCGGGGCCGTTCTGGCGCTGGCCGGAGGGGCGTTTGGTCGTGTGGCTCATATGGCAACAGGGCCGGGAGTCGGCATAGGAGTCGAATCCGAACGCCCCAAAAAAATTTCGAACCGGCTTCGCCGGTGCCAGCTTCGCGGCTTCGCCGCTACGCCTTTAGGGGGCAGGGGGTGAAAGCGTCCTGGTCACGCGGAAGCCCCTGACGTCGTCCCGGACCGAGGGATAGTTCCAGAAGCGGTCCGCCGAGCGGAGGAGCCGTGGGGAGTCGTACCAGGAACCGCCGCGGAGGACCCGAAGCGAACAGTCACCTTCTGTCCAGGCCGACCCGTCCTTAGGTGCCCACCTGTATGTGGTGTTCCCGCAGTCCTCGACCCATTCGAAGACATTGCCATGCATGTCGTAAAGGCCGAACCCGTTGGGTTCGAAAGTGCCGACGGGAGAGGTTTCGAGATAGTTTGACGGGCAATCCACGACGTCCCAGCTGAGACTGTACTTCAACTTTGTGTCGGGATTGGCGACATTGGCGTAGGTGCAGATGTCACCGTCATCATCACCCTAGGAATAGGCCGCCTGTGTGCCGCCTCGGGAAGCGTATTCCCATTCCGCCTCAGACAGCAGACGATAGGGCCCGGCATCCGGATCGCCCGAGACCATAGCATTGAGCCAGCGCAGATAACCTTGCGCATCATGCCAGCTCAGATTGATGGCCGGATAGGATCCTGTTCCGAACCCCGCATCGCTCAAGGGTGCACAACCGGTCTTTGGCTCCGAGGGCTCGGTCGCCAGCAAGGCCGACTGGTCGGTCAGCGCGACACATCTTGCCCACTCCTCATAGGTGACCTCGAACTTGCCCACGGCGAAACGGCTGACGGTCACTTCACGCAAGGGGCCTTCAGCCGTGGACCGGCCCAGTTCGCCATCCGGGGAACCCATGATGAAATCCCCAGCCGGGACCACAACCATTTCCGGGCACATGCCTTCAAAGGCGCATTCGCGAAACGTCTCGCCAGGGGCGAGCGCGCCGAGCGCATCGGCGTCCAAGGCATGGCGGGCATATTCGACCTGCCGCGACCATTCACGCCGAAGCTCGAACTCGAACGCATAGGCGAGGCTGCCGATGAGGACCGACATCCCCATGACCGTGGCCGTGCCGACAAGGAGCCGCCGACGCGCTTTCGAACGCCCTTCAGCGCGGCGCGCCGCCGCCAGATAGGCCTGCTCATCTCTCCCAAGCTGCGGACTGTAGCGTGGATGCGCCGCCAGCTCGCTTGCGGCCTTCAGCCGTTCCCCGAAATGGGTGAGGAACTCGCCTTGTCGGTCATGGCGGGTCCAGGAGAGGGCCGCGAGCTTCAGGCCGCGCAGGGCTTCCAGTCTTGCCCGTTCCGGCTCCAGCCAGTCGCGAAGGCGGGGCCATTCGCGGAACAGTGCCTCATGGGCAACCTCCACTGTCGCCCCGTCGCCATCCCCTTCCTTGCGCACCACCAGCCGCCAGCGGTCAAACCGCTCCAGCAGCTCCTGTGCCTGCGGATCGAAATCGCCCCATGCCGCCACCCGGCGGATGGCCGCGCCCTCATCATTCACATCCGCCAGTGCCGGCACGAAGACACGCTGGCCGAGCTCGACCTGGTGGGCCTTCGCCCCGCCTGCGGGCAGCGCCGCATCGCGCTGCTCAGGATCGATCCCGCAAAGCGCCCGCTCCGCCGCATCCTCGATCAGGCCGGACAGCCCGCCCATGGAGGTGTAATCGGCGTGGGTGAGCTTTCCGGAAACATGGAACTGGTCCCAGAGGCGCTGCAGTGCGAAGGCGAGAAGCGGCAGCGCGTCCTTGCCCGGGGCGTCCTCCATCAGACTATCTGTGAGCGCGAGATCGACCTCCACGCCATAGCGCGCGGCCGGATCTTCAGCGACATCGTCGAACCGGAAGACCGGCAGGGTGCGAAGGTCATAGCCGCGCGCCTCCAGCCCCTGGAAGCGGGGATGGGCCTGCAGTTCGGGGAAGCTGTCTGTGCGGATGGTGAAGGCGAGGCGGAAGGGCGAGGCCGCTTCCATGGCGGCGCGAAGATAGTCGGCGAGCGCCTGCCCGCTGTCGCCGTCCGAGCGGGTCAGCTCCTCGGCCTGGTCCACACTGATCAGGATGGTCGCGCCGGGGCGGTCGGCGTGGGTGCGCAGGCGGGAGCCTTGCGTCTCAAGAGCGGCGATGAGGGCTGCACGGCCATCCTCTGTGAGTTCCCCCGCCCCATCGCGATCGCAGCCCTGCCAGGCCTCCAGCAGAATTCGCTTCAACCCGCCATGGGCCTCGCGCTCGCCAAAATCGGCGAGCGTCTTCGTGATCGCCTCGGCAAAGTTGAGCAACGGGTCGGCGCCCGGTCGGAACGCCCGCAGCGGCAGCCAGGCCGGGGCCTCCCGGCGCAGGCGCGGAATGACCCCGGCCTTGAGCAGCGAGGACTTGCCCGAACCGGACGCGCCGAGGATGACCAGCGGATTGGCTTCTGACGCCGCCCGCATCTTGCGCAGTGTCTCCAGCACTTCGGCAATCTCGCGCGAGCGCCCGAAGAACAGCGCCGCATCGGCATCCTCATCGCCAAAGCTCGTCAGGCCTGGAAAGGGCGAGGGGCGCAGGCTGCGATCAATCTCGAAAGCGTTCGGATCAAGCCCCACCGCCGCCAGCGCCCCGGCCTCCTTGAGGCCGCGTTTCAGCATCTCCGCACGGTCAGGATAGGCGGCGAGGTTCAGGCCTTCAGGCGTCAGGAACGGTGTCAGGTCCAGTCCCTGCGCCTCGGCCCGCACCCGCCCTAACTCGCTGCGTTGTTTCTGATCGAGCGCGCTTTCATCGCCCAGGAGGAAAAGCGGGACGATCCGCTTGCCCATATACCACGCCGCCTTGAACTCCGACGGGCACTCACCGGACGAGAGCCAGTTCGGCGTGACGAGGCACAGCACGACCCGGCAGGCCCCGGCATTGGCCCGCAGGGCATCGGCCCAGGCTTTGCCGCCGGAAATGGAGGAATGGTCGATGAAGAGGTCAGTAAAGCCATTCGCGATCAGCCAGGCTTCCAGCTGGCTCGCCAGCGCGTCATCGCGGCTGGAATGGGAAATAAAGATCGTCGCCATGGCGTGCCGGGTCCCCTCTTCACTCGCAGAATTTAACTTCTCGACATTTCCGCCGTTCTGTCCAGACTTGCCTTAGCCATGCTGCCGTCACTGCCGTTCAGGGACATCCTGCCAGATACGCCGCACCTGAAGCTGGCGCGCCTGTCCAGTTGCGCGCCGAGGCTGCGATGTTCGTTGGTGACTTAGCCATTCGAGGTCAGCGCCTCCAGATAGGGGCGCATGATCCTGGCAGCGCCATAGTCCGCAGCGGCCTGCATCAGGACGGCTGGCGTGGCCTTGCGCTGATCGAGGGCCGCCTTGAGCGCCTCAATCGCCACCGACCGATCAACCAGTTTCGGATTGCGGAAAGCATCCGCAATCGACTTTCGCACGGAATAGATGCGCACCTGTGTTCCGCCGATCCTGTGTGTCTCGATGCCGTCCGAAAAATAGGGCTCGCGGAACCTGACGACGCGCACCGGCGGATAGGCGATCGACGGCTCCCAGTGTTTGGCGCCAATCGCAAACCAGACCTTGCGGGGGAGTTGGTCTGTCAGGCCATGAAAGGCCAGCGCGGATAGAAGGCAGATGACCGAACGCGGGGCCCGCTTGGCGACTTCCGCCAGATTGGTGTTGAGATCTGCTTCCGCATCGGTTGCCTGATAAAGGCCGCGGCCAATCCGCACGACGTCGCCGGCTTCCACTGCCCTTGAGATCGCGGTCGCGCTGACGCCGATCTCCCGCAGCTCGAAGGCGCGGGCGATTTCGTGATCGCGGAGATAGGCGAGGAGCCTGTCCAGCTGCGTTGCAGAGGGTGATGGAGCGTGTTTGATAATCTCGGACAAGACGCGTTTCTGTCCGAGGTTATGTAACACGTCGATTGGTATCCGTCGAGTGGGTGATCGGACCAGCCCGACCTTGGTGCAATGGCAAGCTGGAGCCGTGACCGTAATTTAGCTACGGTGAGGGCGTGCACCGGAATCGTGTCAACTGCAACGACGCGCCATGCGTGCATCATTCAATTTGTCTACGGAGCGTTCTTGCCGGACTCGACGACGGTGGTTTTCCACAGATTTTTCACAATACATTGATTCACAACAATAAATTACGCTCTTTCATCATCGAGTGAGAATGATTCCGGGTCTCTCGCGGACTATCGGACCACGCTGACGGTATCGCGGGGCGATATTCAAATTGCCTTCTCCTGCCTAAAGGCGACATACTGACAGCCAATTTTGGCGGCCTTGCGGTAATGTTGTTGGAAAACAGGCGCAACGTGCTGACCGATATTGCAATCAAGTCGTTGAAATCAAAGGATAAACCTTTCAAGGTCGCTGGATCTGTCACGCTCTTGTTCCGGCCTTGGGTAGAGCTGGCTCGGTTTGTCTGAACAGATATCGGTCACTTGCTAAGTGGATCTCTGCCCTTCGGGTTATGCCGCAACCGGGATTGGCTGCAGCGCGTTGAAGTAGGCCTGATCCGGCGTCTGACGGTCAAGCGATGAGTGAGGCCTCTTGGCGTTATAAAAGGAAAGATACCTGCCGATCCCTTTGCGGGCTTCCGGAACGCTGGCATAGGCCCGGAGGTAGATTTCTTCGTATTTGATCGACCGCCACAGACGCTCGACAAAGACATTGTCCGTCCAGGCGCCGCGGCCGTCCATGCTGATCTCGATGTTTCGATCTTTCAGGAGCTGCGTGAACGCGGTCAATGTGAACTGACTTGCCTGATCGGAGTTGAAGATCTCGGGGCAGCCATACCGGGCGATGGCTTCTTCGACGGCCTCGACACAGAAGCCCACCTCCATCGTGATCGACAGCCGCCAGGCAAGCACTCTCCGGCTGAACCAGTCGATGACGGCAACGAGGTACACAAAGCCCCAAGCCATTGGCACGTACGTGATGTCGATCGCCCAGACCTGGTTCGGCCGGGTCACCGCCAGATTGCGCAGGAGGTAGGGATAAATCTTGTGGCCTGACTCAGGTTTTGACGTGTTCGGCTTGCGGTAGAGCGCTTCGATGCCCATCCGCTTCATCAGTGTAGAGACGTGAAGCAGTGGCGGGTGCATCTCCGTCGTGCGATAGGTCTCCGCCCGGCCATCCGGCGTGGCAACACCAACCTCCCAGATGACGCTCTCGCCGGTGCAGGCGTGCTCCGTGACCGCCGGGAACGCCGCCCCGCCGATGTCATGCTTGTGTCAGGAACTGGCGCGTCCTCCAATCACGGCTTGCAGCGAGGGATGCACACTCCGGATCAGCGCCGTTTCAAAAATCGAAATTTCCTTCAACCAGACGGTAGTTATCACCTTCAAAGATCAGCAGCGCTTTCTGAGTCTGACCTTCGTTGACACAAACCAAAGCAATACCGTCTTGATACCTGAAAGCCAGAGCGTAATTACTCAACGCAAGGTCATGCGCCCAATCGATGGCGGCGGTACGATGATCGATATCGGCCGGAATATCCGACAGAGTTCGCACTGTCTGCGTTTCCGGATCAAGCAAGATAGGCTCAAAATCGTGGATGGTTGACCCGCCCAAAACAGACGCGGTGACTTCTGCCAATTCTTCGATACTGATTACTCTGTCATTCCTTTCAATCTTTCCTCAAGAAACCGACGCACCTCAACGCGAAGCAAACCAAGTGTATTTGGCTTTTGCTGGTAGATTTTGACGACATTATCAACATCAACCAATCTCTCCAGGCAACGGGCAAATTCTGGAATCTTTTCTTCCACCAATTTTCGTTGACGGCGAACATCGTCGTCAGTCTTCGCGTATGCACTTGGCTTTACGAGATCATTGATTTCGCAAATATGAGGAGCTCCGCCGTAAAGATGATACAATTCGTATCTTGCTGGCGGCGGCGAATCCAGATTCAAGCTACGAATCCAGCAAACGAGGCAGTGTCTTTTCCAATCGCTCCTGAATTGCCTTTGTTTTGAACAGGTAGTCTCCGCCTTCGGGGCGGTACATCGCCAACATGACGACGGTTTCTTGTACAAAATCGTCATCAGGAAAACTGTCGTCGAGCACAAGCTCGATCTGATTTGCCGACTCAATCGAAGTGTCAGCGCCCGAAATAAAGCGATCAATAAGTTGAATGGCATTCTTCAGCTCAGCGTTCATCACTTTTTCCTCGGATTAATGACCGTAATCACTCGTTGCCCGGTTTCCGCATCCACAACAACTCGTGGCCTTCCTGGCATATTTGCATTTTCGATTTCAAGCGTCGGCCCTTGCGGGTGGTGCTTATACTTTACAACCCGTGTTGCGCCATCCAGCACACTATCGACTTCAGAAACTGACATCGGAACTCGTCCCGCCGGCGGGTTCACCATTCTATCGGCTGCGTGAAACATGACTTGACGACCGCCCGGTGTAGATGTCGTTCCAAGAAGCTGCCTTGTCGCAAATTCTCCATCAAACGGAACCAGATCGACGGCGCGTGGGCCGGACGCTTTCGCTTCCCGCGCCTTTCCGATCAGGAAATTCTCGCCGCAGTTCGTGTTATGCACCCACACGCCGAGGGTTCCGACATGGTAGGTGTGGTAGCCTTCGACTTCGAAGTTGAAGACCTGTTCGGTCGTGCCGGTGTCCAGGGCTGAGACCACAAATGCCGGTGACCCGTCAGCGAGGCGCAACCGGTCGCCGGGCTGCAGAAGTTCGACCGCCGTCCAGCCGCCGGTCTCTTCATCGCCTTCGGTGAACTCCACCCAGAACGGGTGATTTCCGGTGGCGCGAATGGTCTCGGTACGTCCATCGCCGGCACGGATGGTGACGACCCAGATCGCCTTGTCCTCGAACGAGACCGTGTTCAGCACTCGGCGCCAGGCCGGTTCGCCGCTGTCGAACTCGGAGACCGACCAGACCCGGTCGCCAACCCGGACCTCGTCGATGGCCCGGGCGCCATGCTCGGTCATGACGAGGGTTCCGGCAACGAAGCAGGCGTTGCCAAAAATTTTCCCCAGCCCCAGCCGCCTGGGTCCGCCAAGCCTCAGGACGCCGAGCTGCCCGCTGAGCTGGAACCATTCGATCACGGCAGTGATCAGGATCCCGGTCGCGATCCAGACCAGCGCGATGACCATGTACCACCAGCTCAATTCGCGCCGCCGTGCGGGCGCGAAGTTGGTGTAGATGAT
>JBGSUF010000272.1:0-4064 GCA_041736285.1 Hyphomonadaceae bacterium
CGGCGCCGAGCCGCGCCCGCAGGCCGTCGGGAAACAGCATGGCGTCCGGCGACGGGTCGCGCCGCCAGCCGTCAATCACCATGTCGAGCATTTCGTTCTCGCCGCCGCGCCCGGTGACGCGCCAGTCCTGCCCCTTCGCCAGACGTGGGTCATAGACGATGATCCGCGTCGCCGCCTCGGAGCTGACTTCCAATGTGAAGGCGGCCCGCAGCGTGTTCGGCGCGTCTGTCGCGCGCAGGGCCTCGTCGAGCGGCCCGTTCACCGTCGACAGCACGAACGCCATGAATACAAAGCCGCTCAACGCTCAAAGCCCCTTTCGCGCCGATCCCGGCGCCGCAGCGAAGCTCGGCCGACCTGCCATTCGCCCCCGTTTCCGGACGGCGATGAAGGGGGGTCAGGCTGCCGCGATGTCGCGGACGCTTCCCTGCACGTTGGGGTCGACAATAAATGTGACCGGAGTTTGGCGCTCGAAGCCTTTACCGGCCATGAACGCCTTCATCGCCCGCGCAAGTCCCGCCTTGGCATAGCGCCGCAGCCCGGTGTCGCGCGCGATCGAGGGATTATGCCCCCATTTGCGCCGCATCACGCCATTGGCATACATCGCATTCGCCTTCAGCACGCTGTCCATTGTCTGGAATTCGCACGACAGCGACACGTTGAGGACGTTGTGATTCTCGATCCGGTGCGGCGCATTCTGAGGCCAGGTCGCCATCATGCCGGGTTCGAGGTCGATCACCTGCGCATCGCGGTCGAAGATCGGCTGGTAGGGAATTTCCTCCTCAGTCTCCTTCAGGATGATCGACTCGATCTGCTCGTCGCGCGCAAACGGCTCGCCGACCGGGTAGACATGGAAGCGCTTGACGCCCCGCACCTGCCAGAGTGCCACCATCGGAATGTCGAGGTGATAGAAGACCTGCGCATTCGGCGAGGAAATCAGCACGCCGACATCGCGCTTGAATGTCCGCAGCCCCGGCGTCACCGCCTCCAGCGAGCCGAACAATTCCTCGCTCAGCGCGCCAAACTCCGCCACCCGCTCATTGCACGCGCGCAGGTTCAGCCACAGCCTCCCGTTCGCCACCGCCTGCAACAGGTCGGCGCCGGACATGTCGTCCGCCTTGCCGCGCCGGAACACGCGGTCATCCGCGTTCGACCGGCCCATGGTGTAGATGCCGAGATTCTGCCGCGGATAGGTATCGAGCAGCCATGCGAGACCGTCATCGGTGAACATTTCCCGCTCATGCACATTATGGCGCGCCACGATCGGGGCCTTGCCCCAGAGCGCGGCCTTGTCGGCGTCCCAGTCGGTCAGAACAGTGTTTGCATTGGCCATGGCGTGTCATCCGTAAGCATTCGTTCGCACCCGTCAGCGTGCCTCATAATGCCAAAGCAACGATGATGCCATATGCCAATTTCACGTCCGATCAGTCCGCCCAGCCCGGCCTGCGCCGTTCGAGAAAGGCCGCCAGCCCCTCGCGCCCCTCATCGGAGACCCGGCGCAACGCGATCCGGTGGGCCGTCTCCCGGCTCAGTTCGTGGTCGATCACCGCCCCGGTCATGTCCTGCACCAGCTGCTTGGCATCGGCGACAGCCCCCGGCGCCGTGTCGAACATCAGCTTGGAGACATGCTCCTCCATCGCCAGCATCTCTTCCTCGGTGTCGACCACGTATTGTGCCAGCCCGATCTGGTGGGCGAATGCGCCGTCAAAGCCCTCACCCGTCATGAACAAAGCCTTCGCCCAACGCGGGCCGATCGCCTCGATCACATAGGGAGAGATCGTCGCCGGCGTCAGGCCGAGTCGGACTTCGGAGAACCGGAAATTGGCCTCGCGCATGGTGATCGCCACGTCACAGGCCGCCACCAGCCCCGCGCCGCCGCCCATGCACGCGCCGTGCACCAGCGCCAGCGTCAGCTGCGGCAGCTCGCGCAGCTTGCGAAGCATTTCCGCCAGCCCGAGCGCGTCCGCCTCATTCTCCTTCTGTGTGTAGTCGGCCGCCGCCTTCATCCATTCAAGGTCTGCCCCCGCCGAGAAGGACCGCCCCGCCCCGCGCATGATGACCAGCCGAAGGTTGTCCTCCCCGCGCAGCGTTTCGAACGCATCGGAAAGCTCGGCAATGACCTGCGCATTGAAGGCATTGTGCTTGTCTGGCCGGTTCAGGAGGATGACGGCCACGCCGCCGGGTGTCGCTGAAAGCCTGATCGTCTCAAACCGGTCCATGATTCAATTCCTTGTCAATGCCCGCGTGAACCTATCCCCCGGCAGCGCCCGTGTCGACGTGGGACAGAGCCCTGATGCGAGAAACGAAAAGAGGCCCGCCAGTCTGGCGAGCCTCCTCCGACTGTCCAACGGGTGCTGATGGCTTAGTAGCCGCCCTCATTGGTGGCCGATCCGTCATCCGCCTTGTCGCCCGTGTCGTCGCCGTACCCGGCGTCATCCTTGGCGGCCCAGGCGGCCTGGGCTTCTTCCAGCGTCAGCTCGCCGTCATCACCGGCGGCGGCCTGGAACTTCACGCGGGCGTCCTCGACGCTCCATTCGCCGTCTACGGTGGCGTAGGAGACAAACTCGGCCTCGCTGACCACGCCGCTGGCATCAACGTCCATTTCGGCGAACTTTGCCGCCGGGTCTTCGCCCGCCTGAGCCGCAAGAGCGCCGAAACCAGCGAAGGCGGAAATGATTGCAATGCGTTTCATGGTGTTTCTCCTTGAATGTCATGCGGTCGTCTCTGCCGCACGGTTTGTCCTACGCTGACCCGGACGCGCTTGTTGCGTGAAGAAATTCTCAGCAAGAAAGCACGAGGTCGCCCCAACCTCGCCGTGTTTCTGCCGCATCCGCGCAAGTGTCCGCGATTGCAGGAAAACATTGTGGCCGCTTTGCCGCATTCGGCCGCGAGGTCCGCCCTGCCAAGCGCAGCCGGCCCGGTTGGTGACGCGTTCTTCATGTCCCGCCGGGGAAAACGTAACCGCTGCCAGCGCCCCGCGCACCGAAAAGGCACACCGAAACGACACCTTGCTGCCTGCATCCCTTCACCGCATGGTCACAACCTTGTGCCAACCTGCCGGGCATGTGTGAAAGACGCCGCCTTGTGAAAACCGGATAACCCAGCGCATGTTCTCCCGCATGGCCAAGTCGGAACTCCAGCCCGTCCTGAAGGACGTGCCCTTCCTCGCCGATGTCCCCGCTCGCGCCCTGCGCGCGGCGGGCAAGGACGCGGCCTGGTATTCCATTGCCGCAGGCTGGCCCCTGTTCAGCGAAGGCGATGCGCCCGACGCGATCTATTTCGTCATTTCCGGCAGCCTCGGCGCGTTCCGCATTGGCGTTGACGGCCAGTCCGAGCTGGTCGGCCATATCCGCGCGGGCGAGCCGGTCGGCGAGATGGCGCTGTTTTCCGGCGAACCGCACACCGCCTCCGTCTATGCCCTGCGTGACACCGAAATCGTTCGCATCTCGCGCGGCGGCTTTGACCGTCTGATCCGCGCCGAGCCGGAAATCCTGCAGCGCATCATCCGCGTCATCCTGCTTCGGACCCGTGCGCAGGGCCGCCGCGCCGCCCGCTCCGAGCCAAAGGTCTTCACCCTGGTTGCGACCTCGCCCACGATCGACGTGGAACTGCGCGCCACCCAGCTCAGGAAACACCTCTCCGGCATGGGCCTGCGCGTCAGCGTGATCGGCCCGGAAGACGGCGCCGAAAAGCCGCACGGCTTCTTCGAGCAGCTCGACCGCGAGAACGACATCATCATCCTCCATGCCTCGACCAACGAGATCGGCTGGTTCCGCCTCGCCATGCGCCATGCTGACCGGATCTGGGTGCTCGCCCGCTCCGATGCCCGCCCCTCCATCCCCCTTCTGCCCGAAGACACTTCTCCCGCGCGCCAGTTCCGCCTCGTCGACCTGATCCTCCTGCATCAGGGATCGCGCCCGAATGCCAGCCGCACCGAGGAATGGATGTCGGCGGCCGGTGCGGCGCGCTGTTTCCACTGGGAGCGCATGGACGAGGCCGATAGCGCCCGCCTCGCCAGAGTCGCCGCCGGTCGCACCGTTGGCGTCGTCTTCTCCGGCGGCGGCGCG